>JASJCP010000155.1 GCA_030065935.1 Xenococcaceae cyanobacterium MO_167.B27 | reverse complement strand
GGTAAACAATCTTCATTGTAGAAGGCTTGAGCCGTATGACTGGTAACAGACAAGTACGGTTCTTAGGGGAGTGCGGAAAGGCGACTTTCCAATCTTACCCGACAATGGGAGTGTCAGAGGGCGACCTCTGGCTCGACCCCTAACGCATCCCCCGCGCTCAAAACAGACTTTCGTCCACTTTTTGGTCTTACATCCCCTCCACTAGCAGCAGTCCTAGTTCCTAAGACCGATAACATTCTGATTCCTTCTGCTCTGATGTTTTTTGCAGCATTTTCGTCTCTATCATGATGTGTGCCACAACTAGGACAAGTCCATTGTCTTACTTCTAATGGCATATCTGACATTTGGTAGAGACAAGACGAGCAAGTTTTAGAGCTAGGAAAAAATCTATCAATTTCTAACAACAAACCACCTTTTTCTTTGAGTTTGTAATCCAAAAAATTGACAAACATTCCCCAACCGACACCCCCCTCAATCCCCCCTATTAGGGGGGAACATATCGTTCCCTCCCCTGTAGGGGAGGGATAGGGAGGGGTTGCTTTGGCTAGTTTCCGATTACGAACCATACCCTTGACGTTCAAATTCTCAATGACTACTACTTGATTGTCATTTACTATTTTTCTTGACAATTTATGTAAAAAATCTTGACGGGCATTGCTGATACGTTCGTGTACTCTTGCCACTAGCCTTCTTGCTTTTTCTCTTGATTTACTCCCTTTTTTTTTGCGAGATAATTTGGCTTGCTTCCTAGCCAAATTACGTTCATGTTTTTTAATGTGTCTCGGGTTAGGATATTTGCTTATTTTTTCGTTATCATTAGTGATAGCAAAATCTTTAATACCAAGATCGATCCCAATAACTTTACCAGTCATAAACGCTTCAGGGTATTCTTGCTCAGTATCAAATAATAAAGAAGCATAATATTTCCCTGTGGTCGTTTTACTGATAGTTACAGTTTTCAATTTTCCCTGAAATAATCGATGAATGCTGGCTTTAATAATTCCAACTTGTGGTACTTTTAGCCCACCTTCAACTACGAGGCAGTTTTGAGGATATTGGGCTGATTGTCTTCCATAATAAGATTTGAATCTTGGATATTTAGCTCGTTTTTCAAAAAAGTTTTTGAAAGCTTTAGTTAGATTCAAAGTTGTTGATTGCAGAACTTGAGAATAACATTCTCCTAACCATTCTGTTTCTTCAGCTTTTTTGAGTTGAGGCAAAACACTATTGAGTGCTGTTCTTCCCAACCCCTTCCCTGTCTCCTTATATGTTTGATTACACAAATGCAAAGCATAGTTCCACCACCATCTCGCACAGCCCATTACTTGACTAAGTTTTTGGGACTGTGAGGATGTGGGGTAGATTCTGACTTTGATTGCTCTGTGCAATACTTTTACGCTAACTATGGTTGACGATAAACATTATAAGCAAAAAAATAAGTCAAAGTCAAAAACAAATTTTGTTATTTGTAGAATAAGGATGCGCTCCGCGCGAAATATTATTGGTCAAAATTCATCCGCACGGGTTCATCGAGGGACTTCTTTTGACATTTAAGTTAAAAGCAGTTGAAGATAAATTAGATAGTTTGATTTGTGCTTATGTTGCTGCTTATTGGTGGTATTGGGGAGAAGCCAGGAATTTAGTTTTAGGAAATGAAAATACGGGTTATATCATTGTCCCAAAGGTTGACAATTTTGCTACCCAATATCTTTAGAAAAAGAACTCTAGCCAAAAAACAGTACAGCCAGGACAATGTTACAACAAGTTTCACAGTATGGCTGTGGTGTGAGGATTAGTTGATTTTTAAGACTCTGGAGTGTTATTGTCCCAACTAGGGTTGTACTTGTCTTCCTGGGTTAGTGTATCTATTTGACCTAGCACTATTGCCACGACTATTGCCAAGAGTTTCCCGAGAGGAATTGGAACCAGAGCCACCAGCAGGATTGACATTGATATCAGGAGTATCAACTTGAATAATGACCGCGAGAGAGGCTTCCGGCTAGGAAGCCTCTCTAATCGCGGTATTGACTTGGTGACTCCTTTGCTGAACTCTGTTATTGTTGCCGTAAATATAAGAATCTTGAGTCGTATTTGACGAGGTTACAGGCTTGGCTTGAGCAGGAAAAGACACTAGCCCTAATACTGCTGCCATACTTAGAAGACCCAGTAAGTTAGTTTTCTTAAGCATATTTCTTCAAACCAAATCAGAAAAAAAAAGGCGATATCGCCAAAAAGTAGGCATCCTGTAGTTAGGCAAAGCCTGGCGCAAAGCGTTCCCAAGCTAAATTTACAAAATATTACTAGCTGCTAGTTTATTTAAACAGCAAGATAAATTACGCGCTTTAGTAGTCCAAATTATAAGCAGGATTATAGACATCAATTTGGGGATTAACTTTAATTTGAACTGTTGAACCCCCAGAAGAGCCATTCCTGTCGCTACCTTCAAAACGATGACGGACTCTTCGGTTTTGGCGCACAGGTCCATTACCGCCTACGTTTCCTTGTACTCCTGTAGTTACGCTGGTATTTCCTCTACAACTTCCACTGCTTTGCATATCCACATCATTTGTGCGTTGTGTAGGTTCTTTTGAACCACTGACGTTGTATTGAATTCCTACATCAGCTTGGATACATTGTGCTTTAGCAGAATTAGTTGCAGAAGACGTAACTATCAGAAAGCTTGAAAAAGATAACAAGCCTAGATAGTACCATATGGATTTCATTTTTTACCTCCAAAAAATTCCCATTCTTTACCGACAAGTACTTCTAGAAACACTAGTTCTCTGAACACGCCCATTAACGCTAGTGGTTTGTGTTGAGCTTTGGTAGGTGCTGTTGCTACAATATCTGCTGCTTCGGCTACGGTTAAAATAATTCCAGCGTTGCCACCAAGGAACAGAGCGATTAGTACGGGAATTGACATTAACACTATTGCTGCCAGTGTCTATGGAAACTCTACCGCCTTGCTCGCTTCTGATCCTGACATTTCCTGCTTCTACATCAATGTCACCAGCATAGGCTGTAGCTGGGAACAAGATAGCCAAGGTAACTGAAAGGAAAACTAGTTTTTTAAGTTGCATGAGTTGAATCCTCAACTTTATGATATAAGGGAGAAGGAGAAGAAACTGTCTATGTCCGCTTTAAGCATCTCTCAAGCAGCCTCTGCCCAGGAACTTGAGAATATTGTAGCTCTTGGAACTGACATATTTCCCCTTTTCTCACTCAAATTTAAGACGGTGCTTGACTGTCTGTTATAACCTTGACGAAGTTGGAGCAAGCTCCGCTTACCATCGGCGGAGTATCTTCGACAAAAGTCACTAAACTTGTGGCACTTGACTACCAATCCTGTTTAGTAACGACCACGGTGGTGGCGAATGTTGCTACGCTGGTCAGTGTTTTGAGCGCAGAGATTGTTCCTTCCTAACTGATCGCAGTATTGAGCGTTGTCTTGGACAACACCAGTACTAACATCGTCATAATTACTCCATCCACGACGACTTCTGCGAATGGTACTTTCTTGAGAAGAATTTTGGATAGATCTGTTACCCCGTCCTGTGTTTACCGACTCTTGAACAGAAGTCTGTACTACAGCGTCATCTGCTCTAACTGGTAGAGCAACCATACCTAGAGCGGAAATGGCTAGTAAGCCAAGAACGATTCTTTTTGTGCCAGTAGTTAATGCTTGAGTGTTCATAATCGTGAAATAGTCTCTGTAAAAAATTAACCTTTTCGAGAAACTATGATGTCTTCTCTAGATAAATAGTTCCTCAAAAAAAGAAAAAATCCGATAGGATTATGGCGTTAGTCTAAGGGGGAACAGAGGAAAAGTAGTCACAGCAAGGAATACAGCAACAGCAAAAATACCTAAAAAATTCAATACTACTATGGTGAAGTGTCCCAATTTTATAACTACCTAGCTAGAGAACCGGAGCAAAGGGAAGACTTATACGATTTTATAATTTATGATAAATGCGATCGCTGTAAGTAATGATACCAGCAGTCGAAGGTACTCCGCCGTAAAACTACGGAAGCCCGCTTCGACTTCGTAAAAATTGTTTCTGAATCCAACATCCTAATAGATTCGATCCTACTAAACCAGGGATGTATCTACAGGAGCAAATTAAAAAATATGGCGTTTGATTCAGGTTGATTAAGAGTTATACAGATTAATTAAAAAGGAAAAAGCAGCCAACCCTAAAATAATTACAAACCAAATTCCTTGCAATCTGGAAATATTATAAACCTCTTTTTCTAATTTCTTTAGGCGATAATCTACACCGTCCACCTTAAACTCTATATTAGGGTGATTATCTATAAAAAATGCTTTATGTTTATCTAGGGTTGCCTCTACGTGTTGAACAACTTTTTGTTCAATATCGGTTGTAATAAAAGCAAATTTATTATTTATTTCTTCTATTGTTTCTGATTGAACTTCAAATTTTTCTTTTAACTGGGACAATTCATCAAGATCGGCTTCGAGTTTAACAATTTTGTAGATGTATTTTTCTACTAACTCTAGTCCTAGTTGAAAATACCCTTTCTGAACTTGTTTAATAGCATTAATTAATTCTTCCGCAGTCGCAGTTTTTAGTAAATAGCCTTTAGCTCCATTTTGTAGAGCTTGATTCAAATTGTGTTCATTATCATTAGAAGTAAGAATTAACACTTTAGTTTTTACAAATCTATCGGTTATTATTTTGGTAGCAGCCAAACCATCCATAATTGGCATTTCCAAATCCATTAACACTACATCTGGCTGCAAAACTAATATTTTATTAACCGCGTCTTGTCCATTAACTGCAAACCCTACTATTTTGAGATCGGACTCTCTCTGTAAATAAGATTTTAAAATGTTATGGACTGTTTTTTGATCGTCAACAATAAGAACATTGATCATAGATTTTTTAGATAAATATTAAATATCAATATTCAGTTTCGCTTTTTTTTAGTACTGATAGAGGGTGAAGCCCAATAATTTAGGAGAGGTCAAATAAAACTCAAGGCTTACCTTTTTAATTTTTATTGTTATTTTATTGTGATGCTCTAATAATAAATTGTGTTGTAAGTATTTGTACGGGAAATTTACATATTTTTTATAATCAACCACAGGAGTAAAATTACTTATTAAGGTAAAATAGAGCAAATCTAGTATTTTAAATACGTACTTTCCCTGAATTATTGCTTAAGTCTATCCTCTTGGGTCTTCTAGTTAGCAATTTGAATCACAAAAAAATTCATCTTTAAGACAACAATGAACAATATTCTCGCAGCCATAGATTTTTCGGATGTTACAGACAAAGTAATCACCACCGCAGCTAAAATAGCCCAAAGTTTTTCCAGTAAACTATGGTTAATTCATATTGCTGCTCCTGAACCTGACTTTATAGGATATGATACGGGTCCTGCTTGTGAACGAGACTGGAGAGCCAAAGTTTTAAGAGAAGAACACAAATATATTCAAGACAAAGCCTTAGAATTAGAAGCAAGTGGTATTAATGTGACACCTTTACTCATTCAAGGGGTGACAGTAGAAATGATCTTAAGTAAAGCCTCTCAACTCCATGCAGATATGATAGTAATCGGTTCTCATGGTCATAGTGCTTTATATAAAACTTTAGTAGGAAGTGTTAGTGAAGGTATAATTCGTCAAGCTTTTTGTCCTATATTAATTGTACCAGCTAACAATAATAGTTAATGAAATATATATATCAATACCCTCCTTTAATACCAGGTAAATTAATTAAACGCTACAAACGTTTTTTAGCAGATATAGAATTAGAAACGGGAGAAATTATTACTGCTCACTGTGCCAATACTGGTCCCATGATTGGGGTGGCTGATGCTGGTAGTTTGGTACGAGTATCTAAAAGCGATAACAAAAAGCGAAAATTGCCTTATACTTGGGAGATGATTCAAATAGAAACTACTTGGGTAGGAGTTAACACAGGCTTACCCAATAAAGTAATTAAAACTGCTTTGGAACAAAATTTATTACCTCAATTAGCATCTCAATATAGTGAGGTCAAAAGAGAAGTCCCTTATGGCAAAGACAAGAAAAGTCGTATTGATTTTCTATTAACAGGAGAAGACTCCCAACCTCCTATTTATGTGGAAGTTAAAAGTGTTACCCTGGCTCAAGATAATATTGCTTTGTTTCCTGATACTGTAACTACAAGAGGACAAAAACATCTTAGAGAACTAATGGCATTATTACCCGATGCTAAACCCGTAATGCTGTATTTTATTAATCGGGGTGATTGTACCAGTTTTGCTCCTGCTGATAATTATGACCCCAGTTATGGAGATTTATTACGTCAAGCAGTAGCTACATCTGTGGAAGTTTTACCCTTAAGATTTGAGATTACACCTGAAGGAATTTGTTATCTAGGAGAAGCAGAATTTTTATCAGGACCATAGTATTTCTGATTCAGAAAAATAAGCCTAAGTCTGATGGCAAAGGGGGTTTTCTTTCCCTCCACCAAGCTGCGAAGTCTGGGATGAATAAATCTTGGTCTGACGCGGGACATTCAAAGTTCTTTCAGATATTAGAATGGATAGCCTGGAAATTGGGTAAACGAGTAATTAGAATTGATCCTTCGGGGACTAGTCAATATGTCGGTAGGCAAAATTATTTGTATATTGATAACGAGGTTATATTTCCCTATTGCCTCTTGCCTACCTCCACCAAATGTTAAATTAACCGATGCACCGGGTACTTACTGTCACGCTTGCCTAAATAAAGTACCAAAACCATTATCCGATAGATGGCATTTGTGCTGCTGTGGTGTGTCTTTCCATCCAGATAAAAACTCGGCAAAATTTCAAAAATCCGTGGGTTTGGGACTTAACTTACGTAAAATTGCCCCAAGGGAGCCAAAGAAGCCAGCGTTGTCTTTCGCGTAGCGATGAAAGTCTGCTAGTTCACTACACTCTCGGATACTGTTAAATCCCATTAAAAATATTTTTATTTAAGTGCATAAAATTAGCTGTTCCTTCATAAGTATTGTTTAAAGTTGCCTTAAATTAAAATGTAATTTCTTGGACAACTGAACTGAAACTGAATGAAACCCCTGGGATTAAATTCAAAACCTTCTAGGGGTATTTTTCTACGTCATTTCTTCTATTCCCCCACCAGAGATAATTCCGTTCCCAAAGGAGCAGGAAGCAGATTCTGAAAAGTTGATGGAGTCCACTGACCGTTATCGTAAAAATAAACACGACGCGTAATTCCGCCATCCGCTGTCACTTCGTTTTCAGTTTTGACCCGTTCTGCTGCTAGATTGTCCTTATTTATGGGTTCTTCGAGCCAATTATTGTCATCTTCAATCACAATTGTCCCGCTTATTGTCTCTTTTGGTATGTTCGAGCCAAAATCAAGGGTGCTTACATAATTGATGGTCTTCCCATCTGCGGTCGGGGTGATTTTCTGGGTAATGAACATTTGTCCATCTGATGCAGACATTTTCACACCACCGTCGATTTGCTCGTAAAGGACAACCTGTCCAGTCTTCAATCCACTTTCACCAGCAAACCCTCTACATAGGGTTTGCTGAAAAAGTAACCTCAAAAAATCACTAGAATCATCTTGTTTCAAAGATAAGTTTTGCTATTAAAAACTAGACTTTAATATCAGCTTTACCAATATAATAATCACTTCTTAAGCCTAATTTAGATGGATTTAGGTCTTTTCTCGGAAAAAAGATACCACCTTCATAGATCATCTAGTTAGGATGTGACGGATTATTGATGATGGGGTTAATTTTGCAGCCGTAGCACCATTCCTTCAAATGGCTGTAGATTAACTCTTAAACTGTGAAAATGTTTTGTGTCTACAGAATGAGTAGAAGTCACGACCTTCCAGATTTTTTGATGAGATAGCTCGAAATTTTCCCCCCGAAAGATGCTGTTTTCTTGAGACATATTTAACAAAACCAGAATTGATTCATTTTGCTCTTCACGAAGATAAGCAAGAACAGAAGGAGCTTCTCCGAATAAAGTTAATTTTCCCCTTCTCAGTGAAGACGAACTTTTCCGTAAAGCGATAAGTTTTTTATAGTAGTTAAGAATTGAATGAGGATTAGCTAGCTGGGCTTTGACATTTCGCTGAACATAATCTGGATTCAGCTTCAACCAGGGTTTCACTTTGGTAAAACCAGCATTTTTACTGTTATCCCATTGCATAGGAGTGCGACCACCATCTCTTCCCTTATACTCAGGCCAGTCTAATTTTCCTATAGGGTCTTGTACTTCATCAATATTTTCTGGAGGACAATCCCGCATCCCAATCTCTGAGCCGTAATAAATAAAAGGTGCACCGCGCAAGGTTAACAACATGGTAGCTAGGAGTTTGGCTACGGCATCGGAATTTTCTGACGAGGCATGGCGAGTAGTCGCTCTGAGTAAATCATGGTTACTCAAGACTGTAGTGGTGGGATAATGACTTAGATATTCGCAATCATCAGCAAGTACCTGCCGAAACAAAACTGCTGACAATTTGTCAACGTTACTGAGAAAAAAATTGAACGGCAGTTGGATTTCATCTCCCTGTTCTCCATAATAGGGAACTAAATCTGAGACAGTGGGAACAAAAATCTCCCCAATCAGGACTGGTTCAGAATCTTCCTGGTTCTTGAGATGCTGGCGTAAGGCTTTGATAATCTGGTGATTTTCTGGATGATTAATCGTGTAAACGGGTAACTGTTTAATGGATAATACTTGTTTTAAGTAGAATGGTACTTCATCGGTAACAGGATTATCTCGGAATGCTTCATCTTCAAGCAAAAAGTTAATGGTATCTAATCGAAAGCCTTTGACACCTAACTCTAACCAAAAGTCAAGAACTTTGAACATAACTTCTTTGACTTCCTGATTTCGCCAGTTGAGATCGGGTTGCTGTCGAGAAAAAAAGTGATAGTAGTATTGCCCACTGAGATCGTCAAATGTCCAGCTAGATTGTTCAAAACCTGCCCAGTTGTTAGGGGGTTTTCCGTTTTCGGTGGGGTCTCTCCAGATGTACCAGTCTCGTTTGGCTGAATCTTTTCCTGAACGGGATTCGATAAAAAAGGGGTGCTGGTCTGAAGTATGGTTGAGAACGAGATCGATGATAATGTTGATCTGACGTTTTTCTGCTTCCTGAATTAATTGTTCAAAGTCAGCCATCGTCCCAAACTGGGGGTCAATATCAAAGTAGTCCATGATATCGTACCCAAAATCAACTTGGGGGGACGGATAGAAAGGGGTGATCCAAAGTGCTTCAATTCCAAGGGATTGTAAATAATCTAGCCGTGAGATGATGCCTCTTAAATCCCCAATCCCATCATCATTTGAATCTTGAAAGCTACGAATATAGATTTGGTAAAATACAGCTCCTTCCCACCAGTGTGGTTTGCTTGGTTTGAGTGGCACAATCATAGATATCACATAATCCTTGCTGATTCCCTCTGACATTGTCAAGTTACTTAAACAATTCAGGAGAGCAAAATTATACACTGATACACTAAAAAATTATGAGCATATCTTTCCTGATTTTAAGCCGTAAAATGGCTCAGAGAGACTGGATTTGGGTGGTGGGGATAGGATGCCTGATTTTGATGATGATTTTGTGGTTGGGCAGTTATCAATCGAGCAAAATGCCCAAGACAGAATTCAGGCAACTAGGTGCAATTTTTCCCCTGACTGGTTCGGCTGCCCAAATTGGAATTTGGCAACAGAGAGGCATAGAGCTAGCAATTGAAAGGCTCAACCAAAACCTTACTCCTCCAGCCAAGCCTTTTCAGATTATTTATGAAGATAGCCAGGGAGACCCAAAAACGGGAGTAGCAGCCCTGCAGAAGATTATCTCAACTGCCAATCCCCCGGTTATTTTTTCTAGCTTAAGCAGTGTATCTAGTGCTATTCTACCCATATTGGAACGCCATCAGACTGTTTCTCTTTTGCTCGCCGTCTCCCTACCAGGAATTACAGAACGCAGTGAGTGGACATTTCGCTGTCATTTGGGCAGCGATAATGAAGCAGAAGCGATGGCTGCTTATTTAGCTACCACTCCTATCCGCCGAGTTGCAGTTGCTTATATTAATGATGAATTTGGCGTGGGTGCTGTAGCAGTGTTTCGACAGGTGGCTGAGGACAAAAAGCTAGTAGTCACTGCTACAGAAGCCTATAACAAAGATGGGTCAGATTTCCGAACTCTAGTTACCAAGCTGCGTCGTACCAATCCTGAAGCCATATACGTGATTGGATATGTTAATTCATCGGTTCTATTGATCAAACAATTGCGAGAACTTGGAGTGAAAGTTCCTGTTCTGGGGAATCTTACCTTATCTTTGCCCTCCTTTTTGCAACTAGGTGGCCAAGCTTTGGAAGGAGCGATTTTTACTGTTACTCCTTTCGATGTCCAACAGGGGCAGGAGAGTCCAGAATTAAATTCATTTGTTCGGGCCTATCAAGATCGCTATCAAGAAGAGCCAAATGTCTATACTGCTTTTGCCTATGATGCTATGATGATGGTTGCTCAAGCAGCTCAAAATCGAGGATTTTCCGCTGAAGGAATTCGCGAGGGTTTGTTGGAGATTCATGACTATCAGGGAATAATGGGAGAGTTAAATGTAGAATCGAATGGAGAGATTGAGTTTCCCACGCGCATTGTCCAAAATCAAGGAGGAGCAATTGTGCCAGTCGAATCGAGTCTCCTCAAAACTATCGAGTGATGGATCAAGGGAGAATGTGGTCACAGATTCTGCTCAACGCTCTGATTGCTGGCTCAACCTATTCACTGGTAGGGATTGGCTTTAGCTTGATTTTTTCTCCTGCCCGCTTTTTTCATATGGCGCACGGTGGGATAATTACAGTGGCTGGCTATTTAGTGTATGCCATGGCCGTGCTATTTAAGCTGAATCACAGCCTCAGCATTTTCATAGCTCTTTTTTTAGCAGCAATTTTGGGAAGTGTGATGGAACTACTGGTTTTCCGTAGGCTTCGGCAACAGAAAGGCAGTGGAACTATTCAACTGATTGCATCCTTGGGCATCTTGGTTGTATTGCAAAACCTAATTTCTCTTGTTTTCGGGGATGATGTAATGGTTTTAAATCCTGGAGTGGTTAAGGAAGGCCTTCAAATAGGTGCAGCACGTATTACTGATGTGCAACTGGGGATTGTCCTCACTAACATCGTAGTCTTTCTCCTGATTAGCTTTCTGCTCCATCGAACTAAAATTGGGTGGATGATTCGAGCCGTCACCGATGATGCCGAATTAGCGCAAATTTTTGGCATTTCAGTCGAGCTAGTCATTCTGCTGGCATTCTTCATCGGCTCTGCAATTGCTGGGATTGCTGGCATTCTCATTGCCTATGACATTGGTTTAACCCCATTACTAGGATTTCAAGCTTTGTTTATGGGAGTCGTAGCTGCCATCTCTGGGGGAATAACCAGTCCTACAGGGACAATGCTAGCCGGCTTGCTTTTGGGAATAATTATGCAAATCAGTGCCTGGCTCTTACCTACTCAGTGGCAAGAGGCGATCGCTTTTACTATTCTGCTCCTCTTTCTGCTACTCAGACCACAAGGACTCTTGGGCAAACCACTTAGGAGTAAAAAAGTCTGAACCCATTTTGGATTTGAGATTTTAAATGGAGTATCTGTTTCACATTCTAATATTAAGTAGTATTTATACGATTCTATCTGTTTCTCTTTCTCTGGTTGCTGGCCACATTGGCATTCTTTCTGTTGCCCATGCAGGTTTTTATGGAATTGGTGCTTATACCTCTGCTTTATTAACGATTCACCTCGGATGCCCTTTTTTGCTTGGTGTCTTACTGGGCATGATGATAACGGCTGTGGTCTCTTTGTTTATTTCTATCCCCTCACTACGCCTTCATGAAGATTATTTTGTGATCGCTACTTTTGGCTTTCAGATTATTCTCTTTAGCATCTTCAACAACTGGATAGATTTAACTCGTGGACCCCTGGGCATTTTTGGCATTCCCCAGCCCTCAATTTTAGGCTGGAAAATAGGCTCGGATATTGACTTTCTCATTGTGACAGTCATCTGGACAGCTTGTACCTGTGGGATTGTTTATCGTCTTGTAACCAGTCCCTACGGCAGAGTTCTGCGAGGGATTCGGGAAGATGAGGTATTTACTCAAGCAATGGGCAAGAATACTCTCTGGTTCAAGGTCAGTGCTTTGGCACTCAGTGCAGGATTAGCATCCAGTGCTGGGAGTCTCTATGCCCACTACATTACCTATATCGACCCCAGTAGCTTTACCGTGATGGAGTCAATTCTAATTATCTCGATGGTCATTATTGGAGGAGCCGATAGCCTTTGGGGCCCTATAATTGGTGCTGTAATTTTGGTAACACTACCAGAATTACTCAGGTTCATAGGGATCAAAAGCGCAATGGCTGCCAACCTGCGTCAGATGTTTTATGGACTGCTGTTAGTGATTATGATGATAGTCAAACCTAGCGGTCTTTTAGGACGCTACCGCTTTAAATGAGTTATTGAATTAAGGTGATGCCAACTCTGATTGCTAAAAATCTGTGTAAATCTTTCGGGGGGCATCATGTCCTGCAAAATGTCAATTTTGAGTTGTCCGCACCAGGAATTGTTGCCCTGATAGGCCCCAACGGTGCTGGCAAAACAACCCTACTAAATATCTTGACAGGGTTTCTCTCTCCCGATGCAGGTCATTGCGCTCTTGAACACCAAGAAATCACCCATCTCCCGCCTCACAAAATCGTTCAATTAGGTGCTGCCCGTACCTTCCAAGATTTACGCCTCATTCGTCAAGTATCTGTTCTCGAAAACGTCCTGCTTGCTCGCCCGCACCAAAGGGGAGAATCTTTGATTTATGCCCTACTGCGCTTCGGTGTTGCCAAACAGGAAAAACGCAATCGTCAAGTAGTCATGGAGCTATTGCGCTTCGTTGGTTTACAGAAGATGTCCAGAAACCTAGGAAGTGAACTCTCTTATGGGCAGCAGAAACTACTCAGCTTGGCCTGCTGCTTGGCTACAGAAGCAAAGGTTTTGCTCTTGGATGAACCGGTGGCAGGGGTTAATCCGAACCTGGGTTCCAAAATTTTAGAACTTATGCTTCAGCTACGAAATGAAGGAAAACTAATTGTTTTCATAGAACACGATATCCAGGCAGTCCGCCAGATTGCCGATTGCGTAATGGTTATGGATGCAGGCAAAATAATCACCCAGGGAACTCCCACAGAAATCCTCTCCCAATCGAAAATCATGGAGGTGTACCTTGATTGAGCCAAGAGACCCACTTCTGTCTGTAGAAGCTTTAGTAACGGGCTACGGCAACAAGCAAGTTCTCAACAGCATAAGCGTTCAAGTTGCTCCTGGAGAAATAGTCGCCCTAATCGGTCACAATGGTGCTGGAAAATCAACCCTGCTAAAAGCTATCTTTGGCTTGCTTCCTATCTGGCAAGGGAAAATCTCTTTCCAGGGAAAAGTATTGCGCTCTGCTCATCCAAGTCAGTTACGCCGTCAAGGTGTGGTTTATGTTCCCCAAGGAAGTCGCGTATTTGCTGACTTCACCGTTGGAGAGAACTTAGAAATGGGGGGTCTGATTATCTCCAACCAAATGCGAATCCAAGAAGGAATTGAGCGAGTTCTGACACTCTTCCCCTCACTCAAATCTCGCTGGTATCAGAAAGCTGCTACCTTATCGGGGGGTGAAAAACAAATGTTGGCTCTGGCTACAGCTTTAATCTTGTCTCCTCGTTTGCTCTTGTTGGATGAGCCATCTTTAGGTCTAGCCCCACGAATTCTTTCTCAGGCTTTTGCTTTGATTCAGCAAATCAATGCTGACTTGAATGTGGCTGTCTTGATAGTCGAACAGAAGGTACGCGAGGTACTAAAAATTGCCCACTACGTTTATGTTCTGCGTAACGGGAGGGTCTCTTCCTCTGGAACTCCTGCGCGATTTGATGATACCAAACTTTGGCAAGTTTACCTATAATCGCCTATTACGCCTATTAATAAGTTTCAAAATCAAATTTCTACTAGGAAAAAAGAAAAATTAAACGGTTCTACCGAACTTACTGTGTAAAACTAACTAGCAAACTGCCAAGTTAAAAGACTTCTAAGTTGAAAATTATCAAAATTTCTAAAGCCAAAAGTTCTTCTTTTTATTAACTTAAGTTTATTGTTAATTCCTTCTACTACTCCCTGTGTAGTTCCCTCATCAAAATAAGCAATAATTTCCCCGATCCATCTTTTTATTGTTCCAAAACTTTTGGGAAAATAGTTAGAGATATCTTTGTAACTGCTCAATAACCACTGGTTGCCATCGAAAATGAAAGGCTCAGGATTATATCAAATAGGAGCAGGGGCTGAAGCTCTGGCTCTAATCAAATCTGGGAGATATGGAACCGTTTTATCTTTTGTAATGCGAGAG
>JASJCP010000002.1 GCA_030065935.1 Xenococcaceae cyanobacterium MO_167.B27 | reverse complement strand
ATATTTCCCAAAAAGTTTCGGAACAATAAGAAGATGGATTGGGGAAATTATTGCTTATTTTGATGAGGGAACTACACAAGGAGTAGTAGAAGGAATTAACAATAAACTTAAGTTAATAAAAAGAAGAGCTTTTGGCTTTAGAAATTTTGATAATTTTCAACTCAGAAGTCTTTTAACTTGGCAGTTTGCTAGTTAGTTTTACACAGTAAGTTCGGTAGAACCATAATAGCTCTAATTTATTATTATTATTTACCACAGGGATATTTTCTAGTAGTAGTATTGACGATGGTGCAGCAGGAAATATTACGATTAATACTCGAAGAATAAATCTTCAAGAGGGAGGGCAAATTGCATCAAATAGTGGAATTGCCATAACAGGAGGAGGTAGCAATGAGGGAGGTGGAGTAAGTGGAGAAATCACAATAAATGCTTCTGAATCAATTACAATATCTGGTAGTGGTTTCGATAATATTATTCCTAGTGCGATCACTAGTGGGAGTTCCACTGACAATAATGCAGGTGAAATTAATATAACTACTTCTAATTTGGAAATAAGAGATGGGGCTGAAATTTTCATCAGTAGTACGGGACAGGGAGATGGAGCAACTTTAAGCATTTCCACAGACTCTTTAACTCTTGATAATGGCTTTATTAATAGTGGTACCAGTTTTGGTGTAGGTGCTAATGTCGATTTACAGATAAACAATAATTTAGTTTTAGATAACAACAGCCAAATATCCGCACTAGCTTTTAACAATGCTGATGGTGGCAACGTTAACATTGAAAGTGGTATTATACTAGCTTTTCCTAGTACCACACCTGGAAATGGTAATGATATTATTGCCAGGGCAGAACCAGGAGAAGGAGGAAATATTGTAGTTACGGCAGATTTCGTTTTAGGTATTGAAGAAAGACCAGCTACTCCTGGGAATGGTACTAATGATATAGATGCTAGTTCTCAATTCAGTTCAAATTCAATTTTAGAAAATATATTTGTTGATACTAATATATCTGAAGCTAATGTACTTGAATCTAATCAAATTGCAGATAGAGTTTGTCGGGCAAATCCAACCATAGCAAGAAATAGTAACACTTTTACCATCAAAGGAAAAGGAGGAGTTCCACCAGCACCTAATTTACCATTAAGTGTAGAACTATTACTTATTGATGGAAAACCAATTACACCCAATTTTTCTCAATTAAACAATCATCAAACAACTCAAAATATTACTTCTCAAATTCAACCAGTTAAAACATCACAGGGTGACATTTATCCAGCTAGAGGAATCATTAAAACTGAAGATGGCAGAATAATTTTAACTGCTTATCCTACTAATAATAATGCTACTCGAAACCCAACGGATGCAGCTTCTTGTCATCAAGTAGAATAGTAAATATAAGAACAGTTGCACAAAAATACCCCTAGAAAGCATTGAATTTTCTTTTAGAGAAAAATACTTGTTAGGGGTTGAAATGCGGTTTGTAGAGCCTTAAGTATCTAGACAGAATTAATTGTATAAACAGTTTGACTATTACCTGCTATCTGATACCTGGTATTTAACCAGTAAAATTAATTTTGTCCAAGTACTTACTTGTTGTTTTCAAGAGTGACATAGTGGTTACTAATCACATAGCTCTTTGTAACGTTGGAATCAAGATTCTTGATCACCACATTTTCTTCAAGTTCGTCCAATGGTTCTTTTTCTAGTTTCTCGCCGTGTTCTTCCAGTTCGATAGTGGGGTGTTCTCCAGGGGTAGTAATGAGACGCGCTCCCTTGTCCGTAGTAAAGTAGCTCCAAGCCCACTGAATCATCACAATTAATTTATTGTCAAACTCCAACAGGTAGAAGACGTGAATAAACATCCAGAATACCCAAGCCAGGAATCCAGATAGCTTCAAGAAACCCATCTCCACTACAGCAGCGTGTTTTCCAATTACTGCCAAGCTACCCCAGTCCATATATCGGAAAGGAGGGATAGTCTTTCCTTTAAGGCGACTTTCGATCAGGTTGGCGACATATTTACCCGACTGCATCGCCACTGAAGCCACTCCAGGTAAAGGCTTGTCACCGTGGGAATAATTAGCTACATCGCCAATGACAAAAATATTCTCATTCCCTGGTATATTAAAATCTGGGTTTACTATGACTCTTCCAGCCCTGTCTAGTTCAGCATCAGTGCATTCTGACAAGTGCTGCGCCATAGGTGAAGCTTTCATCCCCGCAGTCCATAACACAGTCCTTGCCTTAATTGACTCAATCTCATCAGAGCGACGAACAGTAATCACCTGATTATCCATCTCAATCACTCTACTACCAGTAAGAACTGTAACCCCTAAATGCTCTAGAGAAGCTTTAGCTTGGGCTGATAGTACAGGAGAGTAAGAGGGCAAAATTCGGTCTGAACTTTGCACTAAGATAATTTTGGCATCTTTGGTGTTGATATTACGGAAGTCTTCTTTTAAAGTACCGTGAGCTATTTCCGATAAAGCTCCAGCTAATTCGACTCCAGCAGGACCAGCACCGACAATGACAAAAGTTAACCAGGCTTCGCGTTTTTTAGGATCAGTTTCTTTTTCTGCTGATTCAAAGGCAATAAAAATGCGACGACGCATTTCTAAAGCATCTTCAATAGTTTTCAAGCCAGGCGCACGGTCAGCCCATTCTTCGTGTCCAAAATATTGGTGATTAGCACCAGTAGCAACAATCAGAGAGTCATAGCTAATTTCTCTGTATTTTAGTTGGACTGTTTGCTTTTTGGGATCGATCTTTTTGACTTCTCCCATCAGTATTTCAGTGTTTTTGTTTTGTCTCAAGATTCCCCGCAAAGGAGAAGAAATATCTGCGGGGGATAAACCGCCAGTAGCAACTTGGTAAAGTAATGGCTGAAAGACATGAAAGTTGCGTTTATCAATCAGGGTGACTTTGACTGGTGCTTTAGCAAGAGTTTGTGCTGCATAAAGCCCACCAAATCCCCCACCAATAATGACGACATGATGAACAGATGATTTTTTGTTTTCTGAAAAGCTCAAATTCCCGATCTCCTAATCAATAGCCTTGAGGATTTATCTCAACTTCAATTATGAAAGGTTGAGTAGTTTATATAATAAGTTCATTAACGAGGACTTATCCCCCTTTAATGACTATCAATTAAGGTTTACGAATTTTCTATAGGTAAGGGGGACGGGATAATTTTATATATCGCTCGATTGTTATGCTGGCGTTAGAAAAAAGCTTTAATTAAGCAGGGAATTTTAAATGTGAACAAGAGGATTTTCAGAAAACTTACCAATTAATTAAAAAAATTGATAGGATTCATCAAAAGTTTTAATACATTGTTATTGTTGCGAATAAAGTAGATGTTTCGGCTAAGAATATAAGTCTAATAAATGCACAGTATAGACATACAGGAAATAGTGAAATAAGGATTAAAATAAAGAATTTAACGGTCAATATCTTTTAAAATAATATTTTCTGGCAAATTTTTGATAATAATGTTTATTCGATTTTTTCTGACCGTATCTTTAATTTTGACTTAGTCTTTGAAAATCTACAACAAAATTCAAAAAGCGTTCAAAAAAACAGTTAAAATTATCATATAGATCAACAGAATTTTTATAAAATATTAGTCAAGGAGGGAGAGAGTTGGGAGAGTTGGGAGAGTTGGGAGAGTTGGGAGAGTTGGGGGAGCAACGCAAATCCAGCTTAACACTTAATTAAGTGGAGCTAATTACAAAATATAATTGCTTTTTATTAAACTTATTTCCTATTACTTATTTAAAAACGATACTTCTCAAACTAGACAACATTGAATTTAAAAACGTAAAACTTCAGCTTGATAATCTTCAGGATTTGGTTCAATTTCCCAAATTAAGCCTTCTCCAGCTTCTAACTCTACTTCTATGTACAGCATTTCTACAGGAATAGTTGCAATATCTTCGTTTCCTTCAAAGCTCTGTCCATCTTCGGTTAATAATCTGAGAGTAAAACCACTAGGAATCATCGCGCCTAAAGCCAAATTCCGTAATTCAAACCGCCAAATATCTGCTTCGAGAGGAAGTATTTTTAATTCATAGGGTTGACCAGCAATAGTTAATTGTTTGGCTAGTGCAGTATGAGGTATAGCTGTTGCAGTATCACCCTTTGCTCCTACTGTGCTAGGTTGAAATTCTACTTGTCGCCAGCCGAATTCTGTCACTAGGTTAGCTGCTTCTTCTTGTAACCAATTTAAGACAGAAACTCTTGTAATACCTTGGCGCCCTTCAACTAAACCATTTCGCCAAGCATCGTTTTGCAGTAAAGCAGCCCATATAGTAAAAGGAATAGCTAATCTAGGTAATAAAATTTCTCTATCTCCCAAGCGTTGTATTAAGTTGTTAGCTTGAGTAGGAGATATTGGGGTAATGGGGGATACTGCTACTTTAGTTACTTCTTCAGGACATAATTCTCTGGCAATCCAAAAAGCATTAAGATCGGTGATTAAATCATTATGATCTAAAGTGTAAGTGCGGTCTGTAGAGTTATAGGTCGCAGTAGTTTTAACTTTTTGATGGGTGGTGTAACCCCAGACTCTCAAGAAACCTGCATCCACATTGACTTGTACTGCTAGATAATAGTCTGCTACCCATTCAGGAATATCAACCCATTCTTGAGGTAATCGTAATTCTTCTAAATCTTCTGCTTCGGAGGGAATTAAAACTACTTTGGCATCCCCCAACATAATTGCTGTACCGTTAACTAATTCCCAAATATTAGCTAGGGCTTGATCGTTTAGCCAAGGTTTAACAGTTGCTTCTTGTTCTTCTCTCCCACAAGGAATGAAAGCATCTAGAGTTAATTGATTAAGATAACTTTGCCAACGACTGTTAGGAGTAGCTGCATTTTTACTTTTACTCCAAGCTTGTTGTTGTAAGGCTTCGGGAAGTTGAATTATTAGTTGGGTGGGATCGAATACAATAGTCATCGTTTATCTCCTGATGATAAATTTTACTGGGGGTTGCTATGGTAATGGCTTTCTAACCACTCTTCAATAACTGCGCTCATGGCTTTGAGTACGTCTGAGGTTAGGTAAATATGCAGGGTGTCTTTTGTCCAGAGAGAAAGAGATTTTAAAAGAGATTTTCTCGCTCTAGATAGTTTACGAGAGATGGTATATTGTTGAGTGCTTAATTTTTTGGCAATATCTCCCTGTTTAAGTTTTTGAGCGTAGTAAAGTTCTAGCAGTTTTTGCTCATCAGGTTTGAGTTTTGCTAAAGCGGATATTAGTATCTCGTTAATTTGACTTTGCTGTTGATTACGCTGTTGTACTTCCTCTTCAACAATCATTTCCGAGAGAAGAGAATCTTCGATTTCTCCTACCAGACTGTCGGCAATTTCTCCCGAATCATATCCTGGTTTGGGTTGATTAATAGATGTAACATTGGGATATAAGTAGGAACGAGCAGCTTTAACACAAATTAAGAGCCATTTTTCCAGTATTTCGGGTTTTACTGCTTCTCCTGGCTGAGAAAGTTGCCCTCTTCTTTCCTTATTATATAAATTTGCGATCGCAATCCAGGCTTCAGGACTAGGTTTAGCCAGTCTCCTTGTAGCGCTAGAGCGTTCAGGAACATAGATATTTTTAAAGCAATTCCAAGCTAAAACATATTTTTCGCTAACTTCTGCCGATAATCCTGCATTTTGCAGTGATTCTTGTAATCTTTTCTGACTCAGTTTCCTTAATAACGACCATTCAGAACAAATATCAATTTCCTGTCGTTGGCGCAATAATTCTCGAATCAAATTACTGAAAGTAATACTAGCGTAACTTTTAAGATTATATCCGCGATCGCCATCAAACCCTTTGAGGACTTTATCAATACCTGCTATTGCAATCTGAAATCCATCAGGAATGGTGTATTGAGTGCTAGTAAAACCCATGATAGTTTTTTGGGTTGACCAAAAACATACTTCTTGTAAATAAGCTAATAAATGCTCTCTAGCAATTCCTTGGGGTTTTTTTTGCCATCTTTTATGCCAGTATATCGCCCAGAAATTTTCGGAAGTTTCTTTCGGTGCTGTTTCATTTAAGCACTTGGTCATACTACGACGCAGACGAGGAGCTGTAGCCCAATTACTGAAGCGGTCAAAGTCAAATTGGATAAAAGTAGAGAAGATTTGAACAATACCTTGACGAGGAATCATTAAATGCACAATATCTAGACTATCTTAAATTATGTCACTTAAAGGATGAGGGATAAAGGATAAAGGATGAGGAGTAAGTGAGATCGCGCTTTGAAATGGGTTGGGTAGAGCCACGAAACCCAACATCATACAATCTTGATAACTACCCAAAAAATCAAATTTTTCTTGATCAGGTTTAGCATCTTGTTATCTATTACCTATTACTTATACCGTTTCTCAAAAGTAATAAGAGAAATGGAACATCGATATTATGTAAAATAAAAGTGTAAAATCATAATTAGTGCCTACACCCCACACCCCACACCCTTTCCATCACCCAAGTTGACCGGTACTTCTGAGAATTGATATTATTACCTCAAGAAGACCAAGGTTTATGAGACTTATACAAAAGGTCTATTTTCTCAATAAGCCGAGCATTAAATTATCCATCTGTTGTGAATGAAGGAAAGCTGGACGGGGGTGTTTTCCTTTTGTTGTGTCACAATTAATCACTTTATCTTGCATATCTTGGGGTATGGCATCCACACCACAAGCAGCACCAATTAATCCCCCTACAATACAAGCATTAGTATCAGTATCTCCTCCACCTCTGAGAGTTTCTGAAATTGCGTCAATATAATCTGAACCTAATAGTAAGTGACGGAAAGCATGAGTAAAAGCAATCTTGACATAGCCAATTTGAGGAAAGTAAGGAATAATGCTGTTATTTTCTGCATCTTGTAACCATTCTCTAACTTCTGCCCAACCACTATATTCCACAGGATTCTGTATCCTATTTTGTTGCAGATTAAGCCAATTTTTCACAGCTTCAAAAGCAGCCATTCTATTTTGTTGATTTTTGATGAGCTTGGAAATAGCAATAACATAACAACTCACAGCATAATAACAGCTAGGATTAGAATGAGATAGAGAGGAATCTTGTTGTCCATAGTTTGCTAATTCTTCATCAGTTAACTGATAACCCCAAATTGCTAAAGGGGTAATTCGCATCAAACTTCCATTAGCTTTTGATTCTCGACAAAGACTAGCAGCAGCTTGAGTCATTACCGCAGCATAACCCTGTTGCTCAAAGATTTCTTGCCATTGATAATGGGAATAAGAGCCTAAAGAACAAGATGTAGTAAAACCCATATCAAAAGGTTTTGATTCTACCCACTTGGCGTAGTTACGAGCAATTTTTTCTAGACTAAAACTGTTATTTTCTGCTAAAGCTTGAGCCAAGCAAAGAGTTAATTCTCCATCATCAGTAATTTGCCCTGGTGCTACTCCCATATCACCACCACCAGGCATAGACATAGCCCATTCAACATCCTTATCATTAGGATCGCGCTCCATAAATTCTAAGGTTGCTCCTGCTGCATCTCCTACTAATGCTCCTAATAAACAACCTCTAGCAGAATTATAAATATCTTCCGTAACACTGTTAATCATGGGACTTTTTTGGGAATAAAGTAAATTTTAACAAGTAAATTATTCCTCAAGCCAAGTAAAAATAATTTTTTCTTCTGCTTGTCTAAACTCAATATTAAAGCGATCAAATACAACTTCTCTTCCCAACAATAATTGCTCTCCACCTGTATCCGTTTGTAACCATGCAACTGGAGCAATAAAAGTATGATTATTAATAGTCATTTCCACATTCCGCAATACATACTCTACAGTGCCACCAATAGTTTCAGCTAATAAAGTTGACTCGGAATCAGCTAAAGCATATCCTAAATCTTGACCTACTTTAGAAGTAATTAAACTTACTTCTGCACCAGAATATACTAACATTGTGGCTGCCATTTCATATTCTTTATGTTTAAGTTTTACCGAATAATTAGGTAGCCAGTCATGACGAATGTATTGGTAATATTTGAATAGAAGCAGTACGCTTGGGAACTAAATAAATTAAATAATCTTCCTGGGAAGAGTTGGCTTGTTGCAAGACTTCTTGTAAGTTTTCGCTGTGGGCAATAAGACCATTTGCATTATAAGCTACATATTGATTTTTGTAAGAATCTAACAATCTTCGGCGATTACGATTGAGCCATTGCAGCATAGCATATTGTTTATCATAATATTCTTGATTAAGGCGATCGCTTTTTGGATTCATTATTATTATTTCCTGCTTTATTCTATATGGGATCATCTATCGCTAAAGCAATTAAATCTTCAATATTTTTGAGATTCCCATCCCCTGCTAAATAACTAATTCCACGGTGGAGATGTAAACGAAATTGCTGTTTAAGGGTTTCGCTTTCTGTACCCAAACCATCTTGATGACATCTTTGTTTTAAAGCAATCAGAAGAATATCCGCAATTTCCCCGCCAAAAACTTCCCAAGTTAATTCTACATTGCTATTTTTACTGACAGGAATCGGAGCAGGAGTGCTAGATTCTGCTAGAGAGCGACACAAAGCCCAGCGACAAAGGATATTCCACTGTTCGATCTTAGTATTACGTTTGAGTTTAATTAGTTGCTCTTTGGCGGTTTCGGAAATTGTAAACTGTTTGATGGGGTTTTCCATTAAGTGAATTTGAAATTAAAGTTGGTCAATTTGGTAATTGTGCGGATATAACAGTAAAGAATCAATCCTACATAAAGAGTGAACATAAAGCCTTGAAACGCCGTGTTCTAATTATTAGTCCCCATTTTCCTCCTATCAATGCTGCGGATCATCAGCGAGTTAGGATGGCTTTACCTTACTTTCAGGAGTTTGGTTGGCAACCCCATGTAGTAGCAGTGCAACCTGAAGCTGTACAAAAACAGTGCGATCGCAATTTACAATCTACTATACCTGAAGATGTACCTGTTACCTACATTAAGGCTTTACCTGTTAAATACACTAAGATGGTCGGCTTAAGTAATCTTGGCTGGCGTTGTTTGCCTTATTTAGTTTCTGTTGGAGACAAGTTATTACAGGATAAGTCTTTTGATTTAATTTACTTTTCTACTACTGTCTTTCTCTCTATGGGATTGGCTGCGAGATGGTTTAAAAAGTTTGGTGTACCTTATATTCTGGATTTTCAAGACCCTTGGTTAAGTGACTATTACCAGCAACAAGGAGCTAAGAGTAAGCCTCCTGGGGGTAGCTTAAAGTATGGCTTTGCTCAATTCATGGCGCGTCAGCTAGAGCCATTAGCGATGAAATCTGTCCATCATGTAACTAGTGTCTCTCCAGCTTATCCAGAAATACTGCAACAGAGATATCCATGGCTAAAGTCTCAACAATTTACAGTCTTACCTTTTGGCGCACCAGAAAAAGATTTTGAATTATTACCCAGTTTAGAAATCAAACAAAGTATTTTTGACCCCCAAGATGGCAAAATTCATTGGGTTTATGTAGGTCGAGGCGGTCAAGATATGGCAAAAGCACTAGAAGCTTTATTTATAGCTATTCAAACTAATCGTAGCCAAAACCCCGAGTTATGGGAATCGGTAAGGTTACATTTTGTGGGGACTAGCTACGCACCAAAAGGAAGAGAAACCAAAACTATTGAGCCTTTAGCTATATCTTGTGGAGTGGGAGATTTAGTTACAGAACATCCTTTACGAATTCCTTATTTTGAAGCTTTACAAGTTCTCAAAGATAGCAATGGAATTTTACTAATTGGCTCTGACGATCCTAACTATAGTGCTTCTAAGATTTATCCTTGCATTTTGGCGCAAAAACCCATCTTAGGAATATTCCACGAAAAAAGTTTAGTCGTTGATGTCATGCAACGTACTCAAGCAGGAGAGATAGTGACATTTGGGAGTAAAGATAAACCAGAAAATTTGATTGATAAACTAACAGGAAAAATCAATCAGTTATTAAACTCACCTATAAGTACATCTCCTAATATCAATTGGTCAGCTTTCGAGCCATACACAGCTAGAAGTATGACGGATAAACTCTGTCAAATATTTAATCAATATTCTCTATCAAGTAGATAATCAATTATCAACAACCAACCAAGCTAGTAATAATTACTAACGACTAACCACTAACCACTAACCATCTCAACCGATTAACTCTATTTAGATGATTCTATTTATAAATGACTTCTCAATTTTTAGATTTTAATCAAACTCAACCATTATCATTAAGTCTTTCAGCTAAACAAAAAGGTCTGTTTCTGAAAAGTTTTTGGATTGTTTCTGCCTTAACCTTTTATACTATCGTTACGGCTGAAGCAGATTTATTTAGTATTGTCGGAGCATTAATAATTGCAGTAGCAGCACTTTATCCTAGTTATTTATGGTGTTGCGATCGCGGTAAGGGCTTACCATTATTTCCTCTATTAGCCATCAATTTTTTATTCACTTATGGTTTCCCTCTGATTTCTGATAATATCAAAGTTCAAGAGTATTCTCCTACAGAACACTTGATATCATCCTTAATAGTTGCCAGTTTTTTAGGAGTAGCAACTTTTACTTGGATGTCTTACGTTCAAAAAAATCCTTTTAAAACGATTCGCTATCTTTGTTTAAAAGAGTTTGGTGCAACTCAAGTATTCCCTTTTTTTATTACCGCTTTAATACTCCGAATTATATATCAAGTTACTTTTAATTCGGGTTATTTGTGGCTAATATTTCCTGGCTCTATAATCTCACTCTTCAGAGCAATGACTGGTAGTACTAGTTATTTAGCTATAGTTACTATTAGTTATTTACTGGGAGAAAAGTTACTCAAAAAATATCAAGCTTTTCTTTTCTTGACTGTTATGGCAGTTCTTCTATTCGTTTCAGGAGGAGCTTTATATCTTAATGTGGTTGGTACTTATATCCTTATTGGAAGTGTTGGTTGGATGTTAGGTTCTAAAAGAATACCTTGGCGTTTATTGTTAGTATCTTTTTTGATAATTGCATTCCTTAATATTGGCAAAGGAGCTACTCGTCACTACTATTGGAATGTTCGCAATTCCAGCATTCAACCTTCAGAATATATCCAAGTATATCAAGATTGGATAAATAATTCTCTAGAACAAATAGGACAACCTGATGAAGATATCCTTGGAGAGGAAATTATTGAAGAACAAAATAAACATAGTAGTTTAATCCATCGTTCTAGTGTAGTGCAAATGCTTCTTAAGGTTCAAACAGAAACGGGGACAGAAAGACCTTATTTATGGGGAAAAACTTATTCTATTATTCCTCAACTATTAATACCTCGTTTTCTCAATCCTAATAAGATTCGTGGTGGTTCAGCTAATCATATGCTAAGTGTCTATTATGGACTACAAAGTTACAGGCAAACTTTAACAACTTCTATTGGTTGGGGACTATTACCAGAAGCCTATGCAAATTTTGGTTGGCTAGGTTGTTTGGGATTAGGAGTTTTTTTAGGTAACTTATATGGTTGGGTTACTCGTTGGTCGATGAATGCTTCTACCTTATCATTTCGCTTTTTAGTAGCTTTAATTTTTATGATGTTGGCTTTTAGAACTGAGATTACTATGGGTATTTTTGTTTCTGTTATCTTCCAAAGTTTAGTTATTGTGTCGGCTATTAGGATGTTATTTATGAAAACTGTTCGAGTAAATAATCAATGTTAAAACTAGCTGTCATTACTTCTCATCCAATTCAATACTATGCTCCTTGGTTTGGTTATATTAACCAAAATACTAACCTAGATTTAAAAGTATTTTATCTCTGGAATTTCGGGGTGGCAGAAACGCTGGATCGAGAATTTCAACAAGCTATTAAATGGGACATTCCTTTATTAGAGGGATATAATTATGAGTTTGTTCCTAATGTAAGTAAAAACCCTGGTACAAAAAGTATAGGTGGTTTAAAAAATCCGACTCTGCTGTCACAAGTTTCTAAGTATAATCCAGATGCAGTAATGCTAATTGGTTATAATTATGCTAGTCTTTACCGCTTTATTTTCCAGTGGAATATAAAGAAAGCTCCTTTAATATTTAGAGGTGATTCTCACTTACTACAATGTCGCCAAGGTTGGAAAGAATTTTTAAGACGCAAGTTTATCTCATTAGTCTATAGTCGTTTTGCTGCTTTTTTATATGTAGGAAAAGCCAACTATAAATATTTTACTTATCATGGGGTCAAACCAGAGCAGTTAGTTTTTGCTCCTCATGCAATAGATAATCAGAGATTTTTACAAGCATCAGACACAGCTAAGATAGACGCTATTAGCTGGAAGCAAGAGCTTGGTATTCCTGATAGTCATAAAGTTATTTTATTTGCAGGAAAATTCTATCATATAAAACGCCCTCTTGATTTACTTCAGGCTTATAAGCAAGCCAATCTAAAAGATGTTTCTCTTTTATTTGTAGGAGGGGGTGAGTTAGAAACTGAGTTAAAAAAACAAGCAGCAGAGCATCCTAATATCTTTTTTGCTCCCTTCCAAAATCAACAATCAATGCCTCGTACTTATGCTATAGCAGATTTATTTATTTTACCTAGTTATAGTGAAACTTGGGGTTTAGCTGTTAATGAAGCTATGTGTTTATCCTGTCCCATTATTGTTAGTAGTCATGTGGGTTGCGGACAAGATTTAGTACAAAATAATCAAAATGGTCTGGTCTTTGAAGCGGGAAATATCTCTGATTTAACTAAATCTATAAAACTTGCCTTTTCCGAACCAGAAAGGTTAAAACAGTGGGGTCATAAAAGTCGTGAAATTATCCAAAACTATAGTTATAAATCGACTACTGAAGCATTACAAAAAGCTTTGAGTTTAATATCTAATTAATTGGTGTATGGGGAAGAGGTAAAAGCTAAATATGGAGTCAGTTTTACATCCTGCTAAAGTTAGTAACAAGAAGAGAAAGTTTCATCTATGGCTACCTGATATTTTTGCTTTTAAAGGAGGTATCCAAGTTTATTCTGCTTTCTTATTACAAGCTATACAAAATATTTATCAGGAAGCAGATTATAGTGTTTTTCTTAAGCATGACAAAGGCTATTCCCCTAATAGTTTATATTTACCCGATACTAATTTTCACTTCGCGGGAAAAATTCCTTTATCTTTACGCACCCCATTCTTTGCTACTCAATTAATTGCTAATGGTATTTGGCAAAAACCCGATCTAGTAATTACTACCCATCTTAACTTTACTGTTGCAGCTTATTGGTTAAAACGCTTGATGGGAATTCCTTATGTTACTATCGCTCATGGTGTAGAAGCTTGGAATATTACTAACCCTAAAAAACAAAAAGCTCTACAATATGCCGATAAAATTTTAGCCGTCAGTAACTATACTAGAGAACGCTTATTAACAGAGCAAGACTTAGACCCCAGTAAAGTATCCTTATTACCCAATACCTTCAATAGCGATCGCTTTACCATTAAATCCAAACCAACTTACTTACTAGACCAATATCAGCTTAAACCAAATCAGCCAGTAATTCTCACTGTAAATCGTCTTTCTAGTAGAGAATCTTATCGGGGATATGACCGCATTATTGAAGCTTTACCCTACATTCGGCAACATATACCCAATGTTCATTATATTATCGTCGGTAAGGGAGATGACCGCCAGCGTCTAGAAAAATCTATCACTCAACAAAATTTGCAAGATTGTGTTACTTTAGCTGGCTTTATTCCTGATGCAGAATTACCAGCTTACTATCAACTGTGTGACTTATTTGCGATGCCTAGTAAATTAGAAGGCTTTGGTATAGTTTATCTAGAAGCCTTAGCCTCTGGAAAACCAGTTTTAGGAGGTAATCAAGATGGCGCGATCGATGCTTTATGTCAAGGGGAATTAGGTGTATTAGTCGATCCTGATGATGTAGAAGAAATTGCTAATAAGATAGTGGCTATTCTGCAAAAAACTTATTCTCATCCTGTACTTTATCAACCTGAAAAGCTAAGAGAAAAAGTAATTCAAAAATTTGGGTCAACACAGTTTAAGAACAATCTCGAACAGCAATTATCTATGTTATTAAGTTCTCATCATGCCAAATAAAAAAAATCAGATATGTCAAGTAGTAGCGAGTATTAATGAAAACGTAGGTGGACCCGCTCACTCTGTTACTAATCTAGCCACAAAGTTACTAGAAAACAGTATTAATTCCCACTTGTTTACTTTAGATTACTATTGGCATGGTTCACAAGTTATTAATGGTGATTTTCAGTTACATAGTCCGAAAGCAACTTATATTGCTAAATATTTTAGAGGATGGCAACCAACAGCAGGAAAAAAACTGCAACAACTAGCTCAAACTAAACTAGATTTAATTCATAATCACGGATTATGGATGTTTCCTAATGTCTATGCAAGACAAGCTGCGGTTAAGAATAAATTGCCACTGGTTATTTCTCCAAGAGGTATGTTAGAGTCTTGGTCACTTAAGTATAGTTGGTATAAAAAAAAATTAGCTTGGCTTTTATATGAAAAGCAAAATTTAGATAATGCTACATTATTTCATGCTACTTCCAGAGCGGAAATGGAATCAATTAGAAACCTAGGCTATCAACAGCCTATTGCTCTCATACCTAACGGGGTTAATTTACCCGATTTATCTAATAAAATAGCTCCAGAAAGATTAATTAAATTATTTCCCAATTTAGCCGATAAAAAATGGTTATTGTTTTTATCTAGAATTCACCCCAAAAAAGGTTTAGACAATTTATTATATATCTGGCAAAATATTGTTTCTAAATTTCCAGATTGGCATTTAATTATTGCAGGTTCAGATTCTATTGGCTATCAAGCACAACTAAAAAGTTTAGTCTCACAACTACAATTAGAACCATTAGTAACTTTTACTGGAATGCTTACAGGAGAAATTAAGGAGTCGGCTTTAAGTCATGCAGATTTATTTATCTTACCAAGTCATTCAGAAAACTTTGGTATTGCCATTGCTGAATCTTTATCCTATGGTGTCCCTGTAATTACAACTAAAGAAACTCCTTGGAAAGATTTACTTACTTATAATTGCGGTTGGTGGGTAGAAGATAATCAACTAGCTTTAAAGACTGCCTTAATTGAAGCAATGAAACTATCAGATAGTCAACGTCAAGCAATGGGAAACAAAGGAAGAACTATGGTACAAGACAAATATTCTTGGGATTATGTTGGCAAACAAATGGCTGAAGTTTATAGCTGGATTTTATCTGGTGGTACAACCCCAACTTGTGTTCATTTACATTAATACTTTTTATCAACAAAATGCGGATTAATATTGCTATGGGTCCTTGGTTTCCTGTCCCTGCTATTGAAGGAGGTGCTGTTCATCGGCGGTTACAAGGAGTAGCAGAAGTATTTGCTGCAAAAGGACATCAAGTTACCATACTATGTCGTTCTCATCCTAAACAACCATCCTCTGAAATTATTAATGGTGTTCATTATCTTAGGCGTGGTGGGTTTCCTCAAAGCACTAATATCAAACTAGATTTAGTTAAAGATTTGATCTACGCTCTTACTACCTTCCCCACTTTACCTACTGGGGATATTTTAATGATTAATGATTTTTGGTTGCCAGTTTTTGCTCCTTGGAAACCTAGTGTTGGTAAGATTGTGTTTGGGGCTGCTCGATTTCCCAAAAGACAATATTGGCTTTATCAGCAAACAGACTTATTTATTGCTGTTTCTCAAGCCATTGCTAAAGCTATAGAAAAACAGTATCCAGCAGCCAAAAAGAGAATTCAAGTAATTAACAATAATATTGACTGTAAGATTTTCTCTCCTCCTGTTATTCCTCGCAAGTCAGATGAGCAAAAAATTATCTTATATGTAGGTAGAATTCATCCAGAAAAAGGCTTAGATTTACTGTTAACAAGTTTCTCCATAGTAATTCACAAGATTCCAGAAGTTAGATTGAAAATTATTGGTCCTTATCAAGAAAATCAAGGAGGGGGAGGAGAAAGCTATTTAGCAAGCTTGAAACAACAAGCACAAGGATTACCAGTAGAATTTTGTGAACCAATTTTTGAACCTAATAAATTAGCAGATGTGTATCGCCAAGCAGATTTATTTTGTTATCCTTCCCTTGCAGAAACAGGTGAATCTTTTGGAGTAGCACCCTTAGAAGCAATGGCTACTGGTTTAGTTCCAATAGTATCTAATCTAGACTGTTTCAAAGATTTTATTGAAGCAGAAACAACAGGTTATTATTTTGACCATCGTAGTTCTGACAAAGCAATAAATTTAGCAAATGCTTTAGAGTTGGCTGTAACTAATTGGAATCAAACTCAGCAAATGGGATTAAATGCTGCTAAAAAAGCTATGGAATTCAGTCAAGAAACTATTGCTAATAAATATTTGAACGTATTTAGCAAATTATTGTCAGCCTAAGATTTTGTTCTCAAAAGCTTACAAAGAAACAATTAACGGAGTCATTAAATGTCTAAGCAAGCAATTCAGGATTTTTACGAAAAAACTTATCAATATAAAGCTCCTGATTCTAAAAATTTTGACAACTATGAAAGAAATCGGGTTTTAAAAAGAATCTACAAAAATGGCACAGGCAAAAAAATATTAGATTTGGGTGCTGGTAATGGAAAAATAAGTCAGTTTTTTCTAGATTGTGGCTACGACGTTTATGGAATTGAATGGACTAAGGCAGGAGTAGAGCATTTAACTAAAATAGGAGTTAAAGCTCAAAAAATGGATTTAGAAAAATTCCCCTATGATTATGAAGATGAATATTTTGATGAAATTTTCTGGGGCGATAATATTGAACATCTTTATTTTCCTGAAACAGTTACTAAAGAAATATATAGAATTCTGAAACCAGGAGGTAGGCTAGTATTGAGTACTCCAAATCATGGTTGGATAATTAATCGCTTGTATTATTTATTTATGGGAGTCCCAAGAAGAACAGAAGGGCAAAAAACAAAGATTTGGGAATGGCAACACATTCGCTATTTTAATAAACCCACAATTAAAGAATTTTTAAATCATTGTGGCTTCACGCAAAATTTTCGTTTTTATGCAGCAGAAAGAAGGCAGCCTTTTAGTTTTTTAAGTCAATATTTTCCTGCAATTATGGGTTCTGTAATGATTATTGAAATATGTAAATAAGTTATGATTCTAGAAGATATTACCCCTCTAATTCTTACCTATAATGAAGCTCCCAATATAAAGCGTACTCTAGATCAACTTACTTGGGCTAAAAGAATTGTTGTCATTGACAGCTATAGTACTGATGATACACTAGATATTCTTAAATCTTATCCTCAAGTAGAAGTATTACAAAGAAAGTTTGATACTCATGCTAGACAATGGAACTATGGTTTAGAACAAATACAAACAGAGTGGGTATTATCTTTAGATGCAGACTATGTTTTAACTGATGAACTAATTGAGGAAATATTACATATCCCTAATGACACTGCTACAGATGGCTATTTCATTCCTTTTAAATTTTGTATCTTTGGTAAACCCCTAAGAGGAAGTATCTTACCTCCCCGTCAAGCTTTCTTCCGTAAAGAAAAAGCAATTTATATTGATGATGGACACACTCAGTTATTACAAGTCCAAGGTAACTCAGATTACCTAAGTAGTTATATTTTACACGACGATCGCAAGCCTTTTAGTAGATGGTTATGGGCGCAGGATCGTTATATGATTATCGAAGCTGAAAAACTTACAGAAACTCCCTTTCAAGAGTTAAGTCTAGGGGACAAAATACGCAAACAAGGCGTAATTGCTCCTTTTATTGTTTTATTTTATTGCTTGATTCTCAAAGGCGGAATATTAGATGGTTGGATTGGTTGGTACTATGCTTTTCAAAGGATGTTAGCTGAAATTATTTTATCCCTCAAATTAATGGAAGTGAAAAATAATCTTTGATGCTTCAATGTCTGAGGATGCACACAGATAAATTATTTTTTTTAAGCTTAATTTTTTTTTAATAAAGAGAAGTTGACATCCGCGATATCAGATGGTATGTTAATCTTAATGCTTCATAATGGGAGGCTTGACTCTCACCAATAACCGCAAATATTCCCATTATGAAAAAATGTTTTTCATAAATGAGAGTAAATTGCAAGTACTTCCCCAAAAAAATTTTTTTGCTTTAATAACTGTTAAGAAAAGTCGCTTTTTGTAGAGGTTTAAGCGATTAATTATCTCCTATAATAAAGCAACCGAGGAATTAACTGCAAGTATTATAAGTAGGACTCCCTGCACTGCCCACCCTACTATTTAATGCTGAGTAACAGGATATCTTTCTAAAACTTGCTTTAAATACTGTCCTGTATAAGAGTTAGGATTATTCGCAACAGTCTCAGGTGTTCCTGTCGCAATGATTTCTCCTCCTTTATCTCCTCCCTCTGAACCTAAGTCAATAATCCAATCACAACAGCGAATCACATCTAAATTGTGTTCGATAACTACTAAAGAGTTCCCCTTATCTACCAGTCTTTGTAAAACATTCAAGAGGTGATGAACATCATAAAAAGATAAGCCTGTAGTAGGTTCATCTATTAAGTAAAGAGTTTTTCCTGTAGCACGACGAGATAACTCTGAAGCTAGTTTAACTCTTTGTGCTTCTCCACCAGATAGAGTAGGTGCTGGTTGTCCTAATTTGATGTATCCTAAACCAACATCTACTAGGGTTTGTAATTTATTAGCTGCGCGAGGAATATTTTTAAAAGTTTCTAATGCTTCTTCTACCGTCATGTTCAAAACATCAGCAATAGAATAGTTTTTATACTTCACTTGCAGAGTTTCGCGGTTGTATCTCGCCCCTTTACACACATCACACTGTACATAAACATCAGGAAGAAAATTCATTGCAATGACATTTACTCCTTGTCCGCTACAGGCTTCACATCTACCACCTTTGACATTAAAAGAGAATCTTCCTGCTTTATAACCCCTCGCTTTAGCTTCTACAGTTTCCGCAAAAACAGCCCGAATTGCATCAAAAACTCCTGTATAAGTTGCAGGATTAGAACGAGGTGTTCGACCAATAGGAGACTGGTCAATTACTATTACCTTGTCGATCGCTTTTAAGCCTTCTATTTTATCTAGGTTTTGGGGGAAAGGTTTTTTACGGGTTAAATGGTGTTGTAGTGCAGGATAAAGTAGTTCATTGATCAAGGTAGATTTCCCCGAACCAGATACCCCAGTAATACAGACAAATTTTCCTAAAGGTATCTCAACATCAATATTTTTAAGATTGTTTTGATGACAGTTTTTCAAGACAAGAGATACTTGTTTCCCTTCTCTTCTTTCTGATGGAGTTGCAATGATTTTCTTTTGAGATAAATAAGCTCCTGTTAGGGATTTTTCTGAAGCAAGTAAATCTGTTAAATTTCCTTGAACTACTATTTCTCCCCCATGTACTCCAGCAAAGACTCCAATATCAACTATATGATCGGCTCTTCTAATAGTGTCTTCGTCGTGTTCTACTACTATTAGAGTGTTTCCTAAATCTCGTAACTTTTTAAGAGTAGCTAATAAACGGTCATTGTCTCTTTGATGTAACCCGATACTAGGCTCGTCTAAAACATATAAAACCCCTGTTAAACCAGCACCAATTTGAGTTGCCAACCTGATTCTTTGGGCTTCTCCTCCTGATAAAGTCATTGCAGGACGTTCCAGAGTAAGATAATCTAATCCTACATCTAAAAGAAACTGTAACCTGGCTTTAATTTCTTTAAGAGCTAATTCTCCAATTAATGCTTGACGCGGTGTCAGTTTAAAGTTGTTAATTCTAGCTAAACATTCCCTAATTGAGACTCCTACCAAATCATCAATATTATATTGCCCTAATTTTACTGCTAAAGATTCTGGCTTGAGTCTTTTTCCCTGACATACTTCACAAGGTTGATTAACAATATACTGCTCTAATTTTTGCTTGATTGCATCCGAACTACTTTCTTGATAGTTCCGTTCTAGCATTTTGATAATGCCAGCATAGTTACGATAGTAACCATCTTTATCACTTTGATTTTTACGAGAATCAGAATAAAACAGGATCGGTTCTTCTGTTCCGTACAGTAATACTTCCTGCTGTTTCTGGTTTAGCTTCTCCCAAGGAGTATAGATATCAAAACCATAAGCTTCTCCCAAACTGTAGAGAAGAGAAATATAGTAAGTATTATCTTTCTCCGACCAAGGTGCGATCGCGCTATATAAAGGCTGTTTGGGGTCAGGAATTATCAACTCAGGAGCAAATGTCCGCATACTTCCAATTCCATGACAATGAGAACAAGCACCATAAGGCGAATTAAAAGAAAATAGTCTTGGAGATAATTCCTCCATTACCGCTCCATGTTCGGGACAAGCAAAGTTTTCTGAAAAGACAATTTCTTGGGGTATTTCTTGTTCCGAAAAACTGCCATTTTTTGCCTCATTTGTTATATACTTACTATATTGCTGCGACGCATCTACCTTGTCTGATGTATAATTTAATACCTCAATTATGGCAATACCCGAAGAAAGACTGAGACAAGTAGATAAAGAATCCGCTAGACGCTCCTCAATACCAGGCTTTTTGACTAAGCGATCTACAACCACTTCTATATTGTGAGTATAATTTTTATCTAGCGTAATGGTGTCGGATAACTGTCGTACTTCAGAATCAACCCTAATTCTGACAAATCCTTGAGAAGCTAAACTAGATAATAATTGTTTGTGTGTCCCTTTCTTTCCCCTTACTACAGGTGCAAGAATTAAGAACTTAGTCTTATCTGGTAACGCCATAATCCGATCGCACATCTCATCAATAGTTTGGGGAACAATAGAGCGATCGCAATTAGGACAATGGGGTTCTCCAGCCCTACCAAAAAGTAGTCTAAGATAATCATAGATTTCTGTAACAGTCCCCACTGTAGAACGAGGATTATGAGAAGTAGATTTCTGGTCGATGGAAATAGCAGGACTTAAACCCTCAATCGCATCCACATCAGGTTTATCTAATTGTCCCAAAAACTGTCTTGCATAAGCACTCAGAGACTCCACATAACGCCGTTGTCCCTCTGCAAATATAGTATCAAAAGCCAGAGAAGATTTGCCCGAACCAGATACCCCAGTAAACACAATTAATTTATTGCGAGGTAGATCGAGATTAATATTCTTCAGATTATGTTGACGCGCACCACGAATGCGAATAGTATCTAGGGAGTCAGAGAGGTTAAGCATTTAGACGGACAATTAGCAAACATAATTGATTGTAACGATTTTGAACCATACAATCGAGTCAGCCCATTGAAGGTGACTCTGCTAATTAGCCCCAAATTATCACAAAAAAAACTATGGTGAGTATATTACCCACCACAAAAATTCTAGAATTCTCAGTTGGAAATTGTTGCGAGATATTTAGTCGAGATAGCCCATTAAAGTAGATGGGTCGTCGATTTCATTAGAAGCAACAGGACGATTTCCCATTACAACATAGGTTTCACTAATTTGTAAGTTACTCAAAGCAATAGGACGATTCCCTGAGATAACCATAGTATTACTTATTTTAATGTCACCTTTGGTTACAGGGCGGGCTGAACCCACAGAAGAATAGGTACTTACAATTTGTAAGTGACTTGGTTCAACAGGTCTATTGTTTGGTAGAAGAGTTTTTTGGTGAACAGATAAAGCTAAGGTTTTTTGTTCTTGGTTATCAGCTTTATTTTCTTCCTTATTTTCTTCTTGAGTTTGAGTTCCGTTAGCCTCAAGGTTTTCTACAGTCATTTAGTTTAGTCTCCTTGACTTGAGCAAAAGTCTGAATCAAGCTTATGAATACAAGCTATAGGTAGAAATTTTAATCTACTTTTATTATTTTCTTTTAATAATCACTTTAATTTTGACACCTTATGTTACCAACAGCAAGGAGATGCAAACTAGTTTTACAATCTTACATCGCGATCGCGCAGTATGGCAATTTTTCAGCAATAAGCAACAATTAATCCTAAAATTATAGAAAATAGAGGCAAAACCAACATCTTTTAATTGTTGGATGTAGCGGAGCGTCCTTTAGGGCGCAGTGATACAATTTCGACTACATATCTTTATATACCAAGAGTTTCAGGCATTGTATAATTAATCTTGATGTTTCACGACCGTTGGACATTAGAACCTTGAAAAAGCAATACAAAGTATATGGTTCAATCCAAAAGTCTTTAAGCAGCCGTTGGAAAGGTAACACTTTGTGCGGTCAAGCAAGTGAGTAACATTTTTTTGATACAAAAACAAGGACACGTCATTTGAGAAAAGCTCAAATGCTTGAGATGTCCGCCTTGTATGGGGTTAAACACCTACCTGGAGTCACCAGGAAAGTCACGCCTAAAACAATCTTGACGAGATATGACTGGGGTTGCTCAGTCAGCGTAGGAAACTTCTGAACCTTAGAGTTACAGAATGTATGGTTAGCCTGGTAACAGGTTAGCCCTGATTCCCAGTGGCTTTAGTCCTGGGAGTTGGGTCAACTAAGACAGCCCTTTTCAAACCATATCAATCATAAATAAAATAGTATGGATACAAAAGCTTTTAAACGCTCTCTACAAAAATCAGAAAACTATCATCGTAAAGGCTTTGGTCATGATGCAGAAGTTGCAGGAGTGCTGAATAACGAGTATCAAAGCGACCTAATTCAGACTATTCGTAATAATAACTATGTCCTTCAAAAAGGAGAAGTCACAATTAGACTAGCAGAAGCCTTCGGGTTTTGTTGGGGTGTAGAAAGAGCAGTAGCAATGGCTTATGAAACCCGTCAGCATTTTCCTACAGAAAAAATTTGGATTACTAATGAAATTATCCATAACCCTTCAGTCAATCAACATCTGCGGTACATGAATGTAGGTTTTATCGAAGTTATTGACGACAAGAAGGACTTTTCTGTAGTTAATACTGGTGATGTGGTGATCTTACCTGCTTTTGGTGCTAGTGTCCAAGAAATGCAACTACTCAACGATCGAGGATGCACTATTGTAGATACTACTTGTCCCTGGGTGTCTAAAGTCTGGAATTCCGTAGAAAAACACAAAAAACGAGATTATACCTCCATTATTCACGGTAAATATAATCACGAAGAAACCATTGCTACTAGTTCTTTTGCTGACAAATATCTCATCGTGCTGAATATGGCACAAGCTCAATATGTGAGTAACTATATGTTGAATGGTGGAGATAGAGCAGAATTTTTAAGCAAGTTTCACAATGCTTATTCTGAAGGCTTTGACCCAGATAAAGACCTAGAGAGAATTGGTATTGCCAATCAGACTACTATGCTCAAAAGTGAAACAGAACAAATTGGTAAATTATTTGAGCAAACTCTCCTGAAAAAGTATGGTCCAGTGGAGTTTAACAACCACTTTATGAGCTTTAATACCATTTGTGATGCAACTCAAGAAAGACAAGATGCCATGTTAAATCTGGTAGAAGAAGATTTATCTTTAATGGTAGTTATTGGGGGCTTTAATTCTTCTAATACCACTCATCTACAAGAAATCGCGATCGAAAGAGGTTTTGATTCTTATCATATTGACAGTGTGGATAGAATCATAGATGCCAATGCTATTGAACATAAACCCTTGGCTCAAGATATCCAGATTCAGGAAAATTGGCTACCAGAAGGTGCTATTACTGTGGGAGTAACTTCTGGTGCATCTACTCCTGATAAGGTAGTAGCGGATGTTATCAAAAAAATCTTTGATTTAAAAACAAGTTAACAGTTGTATAGGGTGTCGGGATTGATTTTCCCCACACATCCCACACCCTATCTGGTTTTTAGGATCAATGGTCAATGTTCAATGAACTCTCGGTTTGCTTCGCACTTAACACTTGATGATATTTTAGTAACATTTGTTGTTTTCTCTTTAAATTGCGTATTTGACCAATTAGGGTTGCGTTCAACATATTTTTACGCTCTTGTTCTTGTAACAACTTTTGTTCTAAGAAATAGCGATCGCTATTTTTAGAGAGATTGACACTTTTTTGCAATTTTTTCACCATTTGACTTTGCATAAACAGTTCTTCTTCCTGTTCTTTTACCAGTTTTGTTAGTTCTTTTAAATCTTGCTGCAAACAGGTGATAATTTCCTGAAGTTGTTTTACAGGAGTAGCAAGTATCTCTTGTGATGTCCGAGCGAGTTTGGGTTTTTTCGACTTTTGTGACATCCGAGAAATAGCAAGCCACAATTCTTCCTGAGACTGTTCAATTAGTCTAGGTTGAGAAGCATCTTCTGGTCTTTCTTCTAAAGCATGATAAAAATAGTTTTTTGATTCAGCTTGGGGATTAATTTTGTTAAATACGATTCCCAAAACATTTTGTCCTGATTTCTGGAGAAGTTCTTTAGCAAAACTAGCTTTCAAGGGATGAACCCTATCAGGTCTGACTACCAGCAAAACTCCATCTGCAATTCTACCCAAGATTGGCGCATCCGCAGCTAAATCTAAAGCAGGGGTATCAATAATCACAAAGTCGTAACTTTTGCGCCAATTATCCACCACTTCTTTCATTCGAGAAGAATCTAGTAAGGTAGCAGGAGAAGAGGGAATCATTCCTGATGAGATTAAATAAAGTCTGGGGAAAACTTCTTGAGTTACTAGTTTCGCGTCTATTTTTTCGGTAATAACATTACTTAAACCGCGCTCGCTAGTTGTTTTCCAAATCTGATGCTGTAGGGGATTATGCAAATTACCGTCTATTAATAAGACCTTATGTCCTGCTTGAGCCATCCCACAAGCTAAATTAGCTGCTACGGTTGATTTTCCTTCTTGAGATACAGAACTAGTAACTACGATGGTTTTGAGTTCTTTGTAAGTACTTAAAAATTTAATGTTAGACTGCAACATCCGATAAGATTCACTAGCAGCACCAGCAGGATAATCTCGAACAATGATTCTTGGTAATGAACTCTCCGAGTTTAATTGTGTTGTCTGGAGAATAGGCACTCTCTCATTATCAGGAATAATACCTAACCAAGTGTAACCAAAGATTTGTTTGGCTTCTTCAATATTTTTGAGAGAATAATCTGTAATTTCTGCTAAAGCAATCATTAGAGTTGCTCCTAAACAACCTAAACCAACAGATGCTAAATAACCAACATACTGAGGTCTAATGGGCTTTTTCGGAACTGTTGCATAGGAAATAACTCGAATATTACTTGGGCTGAAATTTCTGCTTATTGCAATATTTCTGATTTGCTGGCGTAAAGATTCATAATCAGCTTGAGATGCTGCTAGTTCCCGCTTTAACCTTTGTATTTGTTGTAAGACTTGGGGTATGAGATTCACTTTTTCTTCTTGGGCTTTTTCCAGTGCCGAAAAATAGGTAATTTGTTCTCTTAAACCCTGGTTGCTAGCTTCTAGTTTAACGAGTTCTGTGGTCAAGTTTTGCTTAATACTGCTAAATTCCGGAGCTTGACTCAAGTTGATGGCTTCAGAACCTGGAATATTTTTGATTTTCTGTTGTATGAGTTGCTTTTGTCCTGCGATTCTATCTTCTAAATCAGTAATTATTGGACTGGTTTCAATAAAATGACGCTTTTTTTGGGCTAATTCAGATTCTAGTATTCGTAGTTGGCTAAATGCTTGCTGGATATCTGAGGATTGACTAATTGTGGTGGCTGCGAGTGCCTGTCGGGAGTCCATACCCAGTTGACTTCTGATATAGGCAGATTGAGCATTAACATTAGCAATTTCTCCTTGTAACTCCCCAATTCTTCTTTGTAATAGAGCCAGATTTTTGACCACAATCATCGCTTCTTCTTGAGGTTCAAGGATTTTAGTCTCTTCTTGAATCTTACGAATCGCCTCTTCGGTTTGTTGCAGTTGCTTTTCTACCTGAGATAGATGCTCTTCAACCTCTTCCTTTTTGCTATTGCCTTCTTCTTGGTTTGTGGTACTATTTTCTAAATAATTGAAAATTAATTGGTTAACTGCTTCTTTAGCTTTGACTGGATTAGTATCTTTATATTTGATTTGCAAGATATTAGTATCACCCAATTTGTTAAGCCGAAGATTTTGTCTAAATATTGCTACATCTATAGGAGCAGAATTTTCATTTTCCCAATTTAAAGAACTAATTGTTTTTTCAATTAGGGGACGAGAATTAATTATTTCAATTTCCGTATTAATCAAATCATTTTTATTTATTAGTCTGTACAAATTGCCAATTAATTGATTGTTATCTTTTAAGGAGCTATTCCAACTGCTTGATTTAAACTGGAGTTTAGCTTGAGCTTCATAGACAGGATTTCTCTGGGTAGTGAAGATAATGCCTAATATACTGACTAACATCAATGCTGTCGTTCCTAGGATTCGATGTCTTTTGATAATTTGCCAATATTGATTTTCTCGAAATGATGGCTGTAAAAATTTCATGAATAATTATCAAGTTTCTTAAAGAGATTTTTAAACCCTATCTAAAAAATAGCAAATCCTAGTTAGTAAATAATAGCTAAATTAAATTAAATTAAGCACAACTTTCCATTAAGCCTGAAAAATTGAGTTGTCACTTTCTTGAAATAACTTTTATATTTTTTTTATAACCAATTACCCAATAAAACATAGGGCGACCAGTAAAAAGGATGATTGTAGTAAGGACTATTTAATAAATTTAATTGTGCTTTACGTACTGCTTCTACTTTAGCCAATTGCTTTTTAGCCAGTTGTTGATAGAAGTAACTCATCATTTGCGCTGTAGCTTCATCATTCACTGACCAGAGAGTAGCCAAGGTACTTCTAGCACCAGCCCTTACTGCTATTCCCGCTAAACCCAAAGCTGCCCATTTATCACCAGCAGCAGTCTCACAAGCACTAAGTACTAAAAGCTGGATCGCCTGTTCTTGAGTAGGAGTCCTTCCTTGAAGAATATGATCTAGCTGATTAATATTAATCTTATCATCCCAGGCGAGAAGAAAAGTATTATCTAAAGAAGAACCAAACTGACCATGAGTAGCAATATGAACAATAGGGTAATCAGACAATTTGATTTCTTGCTCAAAAGCTTGGGTAGTAAATTCTTGATCTACTAAAAGCAAACTATTTATCTGAGTTTGGATTTGTTCTAATTCTTGATTCACAAAATCTAAAGAGGAAAAGCCTTGTCTTTCTTGGGTTAATCCTACTGCTAAAGTTCTTAACTTCACATCGGTCAGAGGACGGGGAGCTAGTAACTGTAGTCCAGAAGTAAGTACTACACTATAGTTTTCAATTAGATAATGTTCTCCATCGTATAAAGCTGATAAAGGAATATTACGCAACAAACCATCTGGAACCAAGACAATAGTTTTAATATTATTAGCTTCTAAGGCTTCTATTTCAGGAGCAATTAACCAATCGTAAAGTTTTTTGGCTGGTTCATAAAAAGCCCTACGACTACGAATTACCACAGTTTGACGAAACTGCTCAATTTCCTGCTCTAATGCGGTTTTGGTGATGGGGACAGAATAGTGTTTTAAAGGTTGATTAGGAAGGCTTAAGATAACTTCTAAGCGGTCTGAAAGAATAATAGGATAAATTGCTGCTGCTTGCTGATCGATTTGGTCTATTTGTACGGGTTTAGCATCTAAACAAGCCTCACGAAAAAAGTTATGCAATTCTGCTAACTGTAATGATTCAATAACATCTCTAGCTTGTTTGATATTTTCTGGACTAGCAATAGACTCAGAATTGGGTTGCAGAAGTAAATCAACTAGCTCACGATAAACTGGTTCAACGCTTTGACGAAAAGAATATTGAATATTAGAATCGATCGCCACTAAATCTTGACTCAAGTTTTTCAGGATTGCTACAGCTTGAGAGTAATTGCTAATAGCTGATTCTCGATCCCCTTGAGCAGAGTTAATTCTACCCAGTTGCCATTCCCAAAGATAACTAATTTCCTGTGCATTAATACTACGAGCTATAGTTAAAGCTTGTTGAGTTAGTTTTTTGGCAATTGACCATTCTTGTTGTTGTTGGGCAATTTTACCTTGTAAGCCTAAACCATAAGATTCTGCTCTAGGAGATTGGATTTGACGAGCAAGAAGGGAGATCTCAGTGACAAGCTGCTCAATTTCTGACCAAGAAGGGGTATTGTTGAGTTTTCGATGTTCCAAAATGGCTTTTTGTTTGAATTCAATCAAACTGTGAGCGAAATTAATTTGTTGATAAAGATGGGTTTGATTATACCGAAGATGTTTTATATCAGAACTAATTTGGGGAATAAGTTTTTCTCCCTTCCACCAAGAATCAGTTTTCAGCAATAAATTTAACTGAGCTAAATTAATCTGTAGCGGTAAACTGGTAGCTTGACAATTAGTAGAATTGCCACAGATGACTAAAGCTTGCTGATAAAATTTTAATGCCTGTTGATATTTTTCACTTTCCAATTCATCTGAAGCCACTGATAAAGTATTGCCCAAGGTTAATAGAGTCTTAACTCGGTCTTGAGTCTGATTTAGTTTAGTCGCCACTGCTAAACTCTCTGTTAAAATTGTTTCTGCTTGTGCTGTATTTCCTACCAGACGTAGAATATCCCCGTAACTTCTCAAGCCAGCAGCTTTCAAACTAGAATCAGGTTGTGCCAAGAGAATTGGCTCTATTTCCTTTAAGGTTTTAAAAGCGCGACGATATAAACCTAAATTTTTAAAAGCACTAGCTAGATTAATTGAAGCTCGAATTATTCCCGACTCGTCTTCTATGGTTTGATAAATATCTTTAGCTTCTTGCCAATTTGCGATCGCAGACTCAATTCTACCTTGAGCTAACTGAAGAATTCCCTGATTATTTATTACCTGAGCCTGAGTTTTTTTGTGTTCAATTCCTGAGCTATTTTCTTGCTCTAGCAGATTCCTACTCGATACTATAATTTCGTTAGCTTGTGCTTGATCTCCCAGTTGATGATAAGCCAGAGCTAGATTACTCATTACTCTAACCTGACTCAGTAGTTCCTGATTCTTGCTGTAAGCAATAACAGCTTGTTGCCAAAGGGTAATTGCTTGATAAAAATCCCCTAAAAGGTAAAACTGTTGACCCCTTTCTTCCAGATGTAAGCCACTGGTAGAAATTTCTAGATGGCGACTAGCCAAGCTCTCAGGTTTGGGATTAACCGCACTAGCATCAAAAGAAGTAAATAAAAAACTAGATAATAACCCAACTAGGGCAAGAGAGAGAAATTTATGTTTAAGACGATGATACACAATAAGTAATAAGTAATAAGTAATAAGTAATAAGTAAGAGGCAATAGGCTTTTCTTGCAATAGACAATAGGTTAGACTAAAATCTCAGTCTATTATCACGACACCCCACACCCCACACCCCACACCCCACACCCTTTTTTTACCTTGTTGTCATCCCCTCAGATCAAATATTATTCAGCTATTCCAGAATCACCATTGAGGAGATTTCCTTAATAATTGGCTGACTGCTTCTTTCGCAATGGGCTTAGAGAATAAATAACCTTGTCCATATTCACAATTTAAAGCCTTAAGTATATCCCTTTCTTCTGAGGTTTCAATACCTTCTGCTACTACATCCATACTTAATTTATGAGCCAACATCACTATAGTACTCACAATTTCTATGTTTTTAGATGATTGACTCATGTTGCTGACGAAAGAGCGATCTACTTTAAGTGTGTCCATAGGAAAACGATGTAAATAACTAAAAGAAGAAAATCCTGTGCCAAAATCATCCATACTCAACTTCATTCCCAAAAGTTTCAGATTTTCTAACATAGAGATCGCCGACTCTATATTGTCCATCACCATGCTTTCGGTAATTTCTAGTTTCAAACTCTGAGGGGCTAAATTAGTTGCTTCTAGGATGTTAGAAATTGTCTCTACTAAATCCTTTTGAGCGAATTGTCTTCCTGAAAGATTTACACTGATAAATAAAGAAGCACAATCACTAAATTCTTGCTGCCATTGATACATCTGTTCACAAGCTTCTTGCATTATCCATTCCCCCAAAGGAATAATGGCGGATGTTTCTTCTGCAATGGGAATAAAAGCACCAGGAGACACAAAGCCTCTTTTGGGAGATTGCCACCGCACCAATGCTTCAAACCCTGCTAATTTCCCTGTTTTTAAGGAAATAATCGGCTGATAATATAACTCAAATTCCTGATTTTCAATAGCTTCGTATAAGTCCGCTTCTAGTTGCAGACGGCTTAAAGCCTCTTTGTGCATGGTGATGCTAAAAACTTCAGAATGGGTTTTGCCTTCTGCTTTAGCTTGATACATGGCAGTTTCAGCAGCCCGAAGCATATTTTCGCCTTGAAAATCTCTTGCTACAGAATTAAAAGCAACTCCCACTGTGAAGGTTGTGGAGGCTTGTCTTCCTTGGAGCATAAAAGGTAAAGTTAAGTCTTGTTGTAGTCTATCGGCAATTGTGACTGCTGCTTGAGCATCGGGAAGATTTAATATAGCGATCGCAAACTCGTCTGCTCCTACCCTAGCAATTACAATTTCAGAATTAAAATACTTTCGCAGACTCTTAGCTGCATATTTTAAGAGCCGATCCCCAGTCTCATCCCCCAAACCTTCATTAATTAACTTAAATCGGTCTATATCGGCACAAAATACAGCAATAGAGCCATTTCCTTGATTTATAAGCCTTTTAAGCTTTAATTCGTTCATTTTTTCGATGAATCTAGTGCGATTAGGCAAGTCAGTTAAAGAATCATAAAACATCGCATAGATCACTTTATAAACAACAATACCGCTACCAGTAAGAATAAAGCTCAAAGTAGGAGGGATTACAGGAATCCAGCCAGCACCAAGAAATAAAACCCAACCAATTCCCCACAATATTCCTAAAGAGAGAATCCCTCCCCCTGCGATAGTTAAAGGGTGACGTAATCGCCAGGCGATCGCTGCTCCTGCTCCCGCCCAAATCAAAATCCATAAGCTTTCAATTGCGTCAGACCAAAACCAAAATTGAGTCTCATCATCTAACACTAAACTCAAAATTTGACTTACCATTTGAGCATGAACTACTACACCAGGCATGGTTGTCTTTTGATCATCTAGATCATCAACTCCAGCATCACCTATGGTTGTTTCATCACCATCGTAAGGAGTACTAAAAAGGTCTTTAATACTGGGTGCGGTAGTCCCAATAAGAACTACTTTATCCTTTACTAAATTGGGGTCGATTTGACCTGCTAAAACTTCGGTTAAGGTTACTCGATGAGCAATATCAGGAGATTGATACTTAATTAGAGTTTGCACTCCCCCAACTTCTCTAGGTGGCATTCGATAACCTCCAGAATTGCCTTGCAGAAGTGGGAGAAAAGCATCGCCTAAATATACTCCATCTAAAGTTAACTTCAAATCTGGATCATTTTTCCATTCTTTTGGCTTTACAGAAGGATGATCTTTGAGATATGCCAAACTTAACCGCAGCGAAAAAGAATAAAACTGTTGCTCTCCTAATTCAAAATACAACCAATTACGACGTGCAACATTATCAATATCTAACAATATATCGTTAAAACCAATGCGAGACTCTGGAACATTAGAAGGTGCAGAAATCCTGTTATCTCCTGTGCCTATATATTTAATTACAATGGTGTTAGTCTTTTGCAATTGCTCCTGTAATTCTTCAGTACCAGGAGGATGATCAATATCTCTGTATAAATCTAGACCAATAACTTTTGGTTGATACTGATGCAATTGTTTTAATAATTGGGCAATAGTCTCATCACTAATGGGCCATCGATTCTGGTTCTCGATATCTTTCTCAGTAATTTCTACTAGTAAAAGTCTCGGATCGGTATAATTTTTTTTACTTGTGGCTCGCACCATCAAGTCATAGGCTAAAAGCTCTAAAAACTGTAACCCGCCCAACTGTCTAATACCAATAATTGTGGAACTTACAACCAAGCTAGCTATTACACTGGAGATAATATAAGAATTATAGTTTTTTGTGCATTTAGCTATATTTATGTAAATTTGAGTTGCCAAACTATAAACCTTAGATAATGGTTTAAGAGACATATTAATTATGATGTTTAGTAATTCTACGGAGAGGAATAGAATAAGTTAGTATAATTACGTAATTTATCGTTACTAAATAATAATATTTGAGTAGAATTGTAGATAACTTATTCCTCTTTAGTTGCTAGAATAACATTATAATTTTACTTGGCTAAACTCATCTACAGAAACCCAACATTATATTCAATAACCTAAACATAATAGATTAAAACCTTAATTCCTTGGATGTTCAAAATATGCTACTCTCCAACAACAACGTCAGTAAAATAGTTCGTATTACAGGTATCGCTTTAGCCCTGGATTTTTTACTTTTAAGTAGTTCTTTTCCAGCTTTAGCTGAAAAATCCAAAAAAAAAGAAAATTCAGTAGAACTTAGTTATCAAGGCTTACCTTCCAACCGTCGAGATGGAGGAAGTCGAGGTAATTGTGTAGCTAATGGCAAAGATTTTGTCGCCCTAGTTCCTGAAACCCCTGTTAATGCAACTGCCTCAATTTCGTCTCAGCTATTCTTCTATGTACCTCAAACAGAAAAACCCAAGATCATTGAATTTGTCTTAAGAAACAAAGACGATAAATTAGTTCACGAAGCTTTTGTGCAAACAACAGGTGAAGCAGGAATTATGAGCGTGAAAATTCCTGACCAAATTCAAGATAATTTGAGTCAAACTCTGGGAGATTACCATTGGTATCTGTCTATGATTTGTGACCCTAACCAACGCTCCAGAGATATTGTCTTAGAAGGATGGATTAAATATGTGGAACTTGATAATTCCGTCCAACAAAAAATTGATTTATCCAACTCTATAGAAACGTCTAATTTACTTCAACAAGAAGGGATTTGGTATGATGCCCTTACTGTGCTAGCAGAACAAAAAAAATTAGGTTCTAATCTAGTTTCTCTCAAAACAGAGTGGTCACAGATGCTGGAATCTATTGGTTTAGTGGAGTTGTCTTCTGAGCCTTTAATTACAACAGAAACCATAGAGTAGTAGTTAAACCCTATGGGGTTAATTAGTTTCTGTTAAACAAAGATAACCAGAGAAACTTAGGTAAAGCCAGCATCCTTTTCCAACGCCAAGGCTCTTTATAAAGTCGATAAGACCATTCAAGGTTATTATTCCTTAAAAAAGAGGGGGCGCGAGTTTTTGTACCAGCCCAAATGTCTAAACTACCACCCACCCCAATCCAAGTAGAGTTAGGGCATAAATGGCGGTGTTGTTGAATCCACAATTCTTGGCGGGGAACTCCTAAACCAACAAATATTAGTTGTGGTTGTTCTTGTCTTAGAATATCTTGCCATTCTTGCTGTTTGGCTTCTGACAAGTAACCATGTTGAGCCAAAATTGAGAGTTGAGGAATTTTATTTTGCCACATATTAGCTGCTTGAACCGCAGTACCAGGAGTTCCTCCATAGAAACATACAGAATAAGCCTCTTTCGCTTTACCCAAAGACTGTAAGAGAGCTTCTGCTAGTTCGATTCCAGGGCAACGCTCATGTTTTAACCCCCTCAAGCGCATATACAAGATTATTCCTGCACCATCGGGGATAACTAAATCTGCTTGGCAAATTATCTGAGCCAGTTCAGGTTCTCGCTTCGCTAAAATTGCCATTTCTGCATTCAAGGTTACTACATGAGTCCCAATGCCTTGAGCCATTCTGCTATGTAACCAACAAACATAGTCATCTAGTAGATGAACTGGTAAATCTAATACTGGAAATATTTTCGGTTGGGGAATTTTACTATCTAGTTGCAACATAAGTAGCGATACCCAATAAATTACATTGTGAGGAGAGGCAATAGGCTTTTCTTGCAATAGGTAAATTACCTCTTACTAAGTATGCTATTACTAATCCCGTAGAAAAATTAGAAATTAGTAGTTCTTATTTGATACTATAGATTTCTAGATTTAGGTGTTAGCTATTTACTACAGTTTCTTTCGTATTAGCGGTTTGCAAGGCAGAATAGAGACGGTTTAGAGCTTTGAGATAAGCACGGGCAGAAGCTACAATAATGTCCGTATTTGCTGCATGACCGGAATATACTTGGTTTTCATAACACAGACGGATGGTTACTTCTCCGATAGCATCTATCCCTGCGGTAACAGACTGAACTGAAAATTCAATTAATTCATTAGGGACATTCACTACACGGTTAATTGCTTTATACACAGCATCTACTGGACCAGTACCAATAGCTGCATCGGTCAATTCTTTCCCTTCGGGAGTGCGGACAGTGACAGTAGCAGTGGGACAAGAAGTATCACCACAAGATACCTGCACTAATTCTAAGCGGAATAGTTCAGGGGGTTGGCGAATTTCATCATTAACAATGGCTTCAATATCCCAGTCGGTAATTTCTTTTTTCTTATCCGCAACATCTTTAAAACGGATAAAAGCTTTATTGAGTTCAGTATCAGAAAGCTCAAAACCCAATTCTTTGAGGCGATTCCGAAAAGCATTTCGTCCTGAAAGTTTGCCCAACACAATTTGGTTTTCTGTTAAACCAATAGATTGAGCATCCATAATTTCATAGGTGAGTCGATTTTTCAAAACTCCATCTTGGTGAATTCCTGATTCGTGAGCAAAAGCATTCGCCCCGACAATGGCTTTATTGGGCTGTACTATCATCCCTGTGAGATTAGAAACTAAACGGGATGTTTTATATATTTGTTTGATGTCAATGTTAGTTAGAGGTTCAACGGATTCTGGAGGTCTCCCTAAGAAGGGGTTAAAGTATTGACGACGTACATGAAGAGCCATCACCAATTCTTCTAAAGCTGCGTTACCTGCTCTTTCCCCAATACCGTTAATAGTGCATTCTAGTTGTCTTGCTCCATTTTTCACAGCTTCCAGGAAGTTAGCTACTGCTAAACCCAAATCATCATGACCATGTACAGAGATAATCGCCTGAGCGATGTTGGGAACATTGTCTTTAATACCCTTGATCAATGCTCCAAATTCACTGGGAGTAGTGTAACCCACTGTATCAGGAATATTAACAGTAGTTGCTCCTGATGCGATCGCAGCTTCTAACACCTGATATAAAAATTCAGGGTCACTTCTTCCTGCATCTTCAGGAGAAAATTCTACATCATCCACAAAGGATTTAGCATAAGCTACCATTTCTGGAACTATAGATAAGACTTCCTGACGAGTTTTTTTCAACTTATATTGCAAGTGAATGTCAGAAGTAGCCAAAAAAGTATGAATGCGTTTTTTTGCTGCTGGTTTAAGAGCTTCTGCTGCGGTTTTAATGTCTTTTTGAATTGCTCTAGCTAAACCACAAATTGTAGGTCCTTCTTCTGTACCGACAACGGATGCTACTTGTTGTACTGCTTGGAAATCTCCAGGGCTAGCATAGGGAAAACCAGCTTCGATGATATCTACTCCCAGTCTAGCTAGGGCGCGGGCTATCTTGAGTTTTTCTTCTACATTAAGAGTTGCTCCAGGAGCTTGTTCTCCATCGCGAAGAGTGGTATCGAAGATAATAATGCGGTCTTGTGATGTTTCCATAACCCTGTTTGCGCTTATGTATGGGAGGATATATTACTTATTTTGAATTATAGAATATTGACTGGGATTCCGTCCCTATCGGGATGATAGCATCCTAATTATCAGGGATTACCTGATTCTTTTGTCTACTAACACAAAAGTGCGTGCGATCGCGCTGCTCATCTCAGGACGATTAATTATGAGTATTCGAGAGATTCTGTGGTCCTAAAAATCATTTTTCTCTATATAAGAACGAATATCATTTAAGTCGATATATCTATCTGTAGCATTTCGCAATTCTCTTGCGATCATTCCTTCTGTAGAAACTACAGTAATGTGAGTATTTTTGGAGCGCAATAATTCGATCGCTCGCTCAAAATCCCCGTCACCACTAAATAGAATTACACGATCGTATTGATCGACAGTATTAAACATATCTACTACAATTTCTATATCTAGATTAGCTTTCTGAGAATAACGACCAGAAGAATCATCATAGTATTCCTTGAGAATTTTAGTTCTAACGGTATATCCTAAACTAATTAGAGCATCTCGAAATCCTCTTTGATCTTGAGCATCTTTTAATCCTGTGTACCAAAAAGCATTAACTAAGTTGACAGTAGGGTCTTTGGTAAAATACTCTAGAACTTTCCTAGGATCAAAAAACCAACCATTTTTTTGTTGTGCATAAAACATATTATTGCCGTCAACAAACACAGAGAGACGGTCTCTCAGGCAATTATTAGGACATTCCATATAAGCTATACCTAAGTATTTCTATAAAATATAAATAGTAAAGTTATGAGCATAAACTACTATTGTAGCAGTTCTTGCCTAATAACAATTAAGGAATAGACCAGCCAAAATTGTGTATTCTAATTCTTCCCTGGCATTTCCTAGTAATGAACTTTTAACTAGATTGGGTATTTTCAAAATAAAATTTCAGGCATATTCTATATACGTCAAGTTTAAAACAAAATTGATAGTTATTGGAGATATTTTAATTTTGAGCGTTGTACTACAAAGATGTAATTAACTAAGGAATAATAATTTATTTTTAATTAACTTATAATAAGCAGCCTTAATTAAACATAAAATGGTAAGCTCAGGCAATAGACAATAGACAATAGGAGAGATAGCTAGTTTACTATTTAAACTTTAATGAAGTTGACTGACGAAGATAGCATTTATCGTGCATTCGCGAGAGACTTAGAATAAGTGAGATAATAGGTAAAAGCTAAGAACCCGAATTTAAAATTTTCTCGATATATTGTATCTATATCTCCCATATTGAAGTAATTATTGGGATGAAAAGTTTTTTTCAACAGTAGGAGTTAAAGTCATCGTTTCATTAAAAACAGGAATTCCCTCGAATTTTATGATGCAATTTACGAGAATGCGATCGCTTATTTAAGTATTTAAGCGATCGCATCTTAAGTTTTAACCATAGCTTATAGCTTTTTGGGTTTGGTGTCCCCTCTTGAAAAGTCTGCTGATCAAGAGTGTCTAATTCATAGTAGTGTAAATCCGCTATAAATTTAACAGCTAATAGCTAGGGCGTGTCATCAATTAGAAAAAAAGGTCTTTTTTTGCTCTTTTCGCGACCTACTGCGTCGAAAAATAACCTCCGTAGCGGTGCTACGCAGAACATTTTTCTTCTTGTATCTCGCAAAAATACCTTGTCATAGCCTCTTTCCCTCCAAATGATGACACGCCCTAATAATTGCTATGACAATTAACTAATTTTTCTTGTTCTTGATCCATACAGAAGTGCAAGGTATTTTACTCTTGTCACATCGGTGAGCATATTTTTCTGCTACTTCAGTAACTTCTTTAAGTAATCCTTGACTGAGGGTAGTAGGTTCTAATCCTAAATCTAGGAGACGTTGATTCTTAACGAATAATTCGTTTTCTGGTGCTTCATTACGAGGATTTTCTAAATAAGCAATTTCCACTCCTGTCATCTCCGAAATCATTTTTGCCAAATCTTTAACTCGATGAGTTTCAGTCATTTGGTTGAGAATACGGACTCTTTCACCTTTTGGTGGAGGATTTTCAATAGCTAATTGTACGCAACGCACAGTATCTTTAATATGGATAAAGGCTCTAGTTTGACCACCTGTACCGTGAACAGTAAGAGGATATCCGATAGCTGCTTGCATCAGAAAACGATTGAGAACTGTACCATAGTCACCATCGTAATCAAAACGATTAATCAAACGTTCATCTAAAAGAGTTTCAGGGGTATTAGTTCCCCAAACAATTCCTTGGTGTAAATCGGTAACTTTAACCCCATCATTCTTGTTGTAGTAGAAGAAAAATAACTGGTCTTGAGTTTTGGTCATGTGATAGATACTACCAGGGTTAGCAGGATAGAGAATTTCTTGTTGGATTCTTTCCCCTGTATCTGTAACCACTTCCACATCGAGATAGCCTTCAGGAATCTTCATTCCTGCTGTACCATATCCATAGACCCCCATAGTTCCTAGGTGTACTAGGTGAATATCTAAACCAGACTCTACGATCGCACACAGGGTATTATTGGTAGCATTGAGATTATTATCTACTGTGTAACGCTTGTGTTTAGAACTCTTCATCGAGTAAGGGGCTGCTCGTTGTTCAGCAAAGTGAACTACAGCATCAGGTTTTTCATCTAGAATAAGAGCAATTAGGCGATCGTATTCTTGAGCAATATCAATGTTGTAAAATTTGATATCTTTACCTGTAATTGATTTCCAAGTGGCTAGTCTTTGTCCGATAGGAACAATCGGAGTCAGGGAGCTAACTTCTAGTTCGTTATCAATGTTGCGACGGGAAAGATTATCTACAATAATAATGGAGTGTCCAAGATTGGACAAATGTAAAGCGGTAGGCCAGCCACAAAAGCCGTCTCCTCCCATAACGATAACTTTCATATTTTACCCCTAATGACACTTATACTTGAGCAATCCTTTTGGCTAGAGACTCATCTACAGCCTAGATTATTTAACCAAATTTTAGACCCCATTTAACCATACGTCAGACACTTATCTTATGGTCTGGAGATGTTTGTTCTTTGGGAAGGTAGGATTGAGATTCAAAAAAGCAGCTTTCTTGATTTCCTATGATAGTACGTTGAAACAGTTGATAACCATACCCAATAAAATGAGCTAGAGGCATAGTTGCGATCGCTACACCACAATAAAACCAACGAACAATTAGAAGGGGGATTTGTTCTGGAGAGCCTCGCCAAAACACTTCAGCAAAATTACAACGATATTTTAGTGTAACTCTGGCAGCTTCAATAAAGATCAGAATCAGACATAAGCAAATTAGCCAAATTAGATGTAATGAACCATTGAGTAAAGTAAGATCGAATATTAAACCTAAAGCAATGGTAGAAATGCCAAAAAAAGGTATCTTATTCCGTAAAGGAAGCTGATTAGAATATCGCTTCGACATGAGATAGCTACCCCTGCCATACTTTATATACTGATTACACAAACCGAGCCATGTTTTACGAGGAAAGTACCAGACTTTAATTTTGGAACTAATATAAATAGCTAATGGTGATTTTTGTAAAAGACGGAAATTTAACTCCGAGTCTTCTTTCCGAGTAATACTATAACCACCAACTTGCTCCAGGATATCTTTCTGAAAGCACCCCAAAAAAACAGTTTCCCCATAGCCATCATAATTAGGGTTACGGTATTTTGATCCACCGCTACCAATGGCACTTCTAGTAGCTATAGCCACTCCTGCTTGCCAACTATTGAGAGCGACAAACCTTTGTGCGCCTCCTACATTAAAAGCTTGGGATACATTTAAGGCTTCAACACAAGCTTCTATATAGTCAGGTGCATATATACAGTGAGCATCTGCTCGTAAAAAAATATCTCCTTGACTAGCTTCAAGACCAATATTTAGAGCAGCAGATTGAATACGTAAAGGGTTGGATAAGAGTTTAACTCGCTCGTCTTGTTGAGCAATATTTTGAACTATTTGGGGAGTCCGATCTGTGCTACAACCATCTATAACTAAAATTTCTGTTAAATTACTATAGCTAGTAGCCAAAAAGTTCCTAATTACTTGCTCTATATTTTCAGCTTCATTATAAGTAGGAATAATAACGGAAACAGAAGGCTTTAATGTTGTTGAATGAGATATCATTAATCAAACTTTAGCTAATCTTTTAAGGCTAACACGCATTTTTTTGAAAATTTTACTACAATTTATCAGAAGATATTAATAATAATTTTAAAAAATTGCTACCTAGATTGTATCTATTCTACCCAAACCTAAAACGCTTATTTTTCTGCCTGAGTAATTCATAACAAGACTTGACAAGTTATCAAAAATTTAGATATTAATTAACTATTTATCGTTTTACTGTTCTATCGTTGAAAAATCAAACAATTATTTGTTCTTGTTACTCATTATTACCAAGTAACAATCCCAGTTATCTTACAACGTAATAGTTGATATCCATATCCTGAGAAGTGAGCCAAAGGCATTGTCAAGATAGCAATACTACAGTAAATCCATCGTAATATTAGAGGGGGTATTTGTTCAGGATTACCACGCCAAATTTCTTGAGTAAAAATTGGTTGTAATTGTAAATTAATACGTAAGCTTTCGACGAAAGGAAGCAGCAATCCTAAAATATAAATTTCCTGAAGAGGTAAATTTACTCTCGAAACAGAAAAATCAATTATTGAAATTAATATCAGAAAAGAAATAGCGAAAAAGGGTAGTTTTCCCCTGAGTTGTTTTCCCTCTGGATGTTTAATACTGGTCAGATAACGACCTCGACCATATTTAAAATATTGTACCCAAAGAGATTTCCAATTTTTACGAGGATAATACCAAACTTTGATATCAGAACTAATGTAGATAGCTTGAGAAGATTTTTTTAAGAGCTTTTGGTTTAATTCTGCGTCCTGATTAGTAATTTGAGATGTATCAAAAACATTGGGAATTAAAATTTTATTGTGATTTTTATTGTTTGTATTACTAGATATTTCTAGTAAAATTTCACGCCAAAAACAACCTAAATATACTGTATCTGCATATCCAGTATATTTAGGATCGCGGTATTTTGCTCCTCCACTACCTAAAAAGCTTTTGGATGCTATGGCTACCCCTGCTTGAAATGACTCCTTAGCAACAAATCTTTGTGCGCCACCAACATTTAAGGCTTGAGAATCAAGTAAAGCTGCAACACATTTTTCTACATAATTATCAGCATAATCAGAGTGAGCATCTGCCCTAATAATAATATCTCCTGTGGCGACAGCTAGTATTAAATTTAGTCCTGCTGATTGTATCTTGTCAGGATTGGTTACTAACTTGACTTTTGAATTGTGCTGAGATATTTCTTTTACTATGTCTTGAGTATTATCTGTGCTACCACCATCAGCAACAATAATTTCTATTAAATTGGGGTAATTGGTAGCTAAAAAATTTTCGATGAGTTTTTTGATACAAGCAGACTCATTATAAGTAGGTATTGCCACAGTCACACTGGGACAAGTTTTTGATATACATTCAGGAAGCATTTAGAAGCCACCTCACACAATTTACTTCACTTGTTATTTAACTATATAAAATCTTGTCATACTTTTATTCTCTGCTCTAAAGTCTATTTGTTTTGCTTTAAAGTAATCATCAATATCTCTATAATCAAAGCCAAAATGAGTTGACCAATGTTCTTTTGGCTGTCTAAATTTAGATATTCTGCTATTTTGTAGCAAAGCAGTTACATAGCTCAGAAGTAAGTTTTTGTGACTGCCAAATTCTTTGAAGCAGATATTCGTGTTATAGCCATATCTTAGATTTCTCCAAATAACTCTAGAAAGACCGACTAAACCTATTTCTATAGGGACAGCAATAAAAAGTAATCCATTAGATTTTTTTAGTTTTAGAAGATTATTTAAAGCTGTTGGCAAATTTCCTACGTGTTCTAAGGTTTCAAAACAAGTTACAATATCGTATTGTAAATTAGATTCATATCTGTTGTTGAGATTTAAAACATTAAATTCGATTGTAGAGTATCGTTCTTTTGCTACTGCTAAATTCTCTATATCAGTATCAAAACCATAAGATTCTTTGATGTTAAAATTTTGAGTTATTAATGAGGTAATGTAACCAGTACTACAACCAACATCAGCAAAAGTATTATTTTCAAGATTAATTTCTTTTGTCAAATAGTCCATTATATTCTCTAATCTTTTTTAGAAGAATTGAATATCCCTGGTTTTTGATAATCTAAAGAATGATCTATGCTCATGGTTTAGTTACAATATGATGTCAGTAATATGAACTATAATAAATTAAGAAACTTAATTCAATATTTACTTTTAACTGCGATCGCCATTTTAATGTTATTTCCTTTATTATGGCTAATAGGAACAGCTTTTAAATCTCCAACAGAAAATATTTTTAGCTTTCCGCCCCAACTTTTACCCTCTGAGCCAACTTTCTCCAATTTTAAGACTGTTTGGCAAGCTTATCCCTTTAGTCAGTATCTACTTAACAGTGCGATCATAGCAATTCTTTCTGTCAGTTTAAATTTGTTATTTTGTGCTTTAGCTGCCTATCCTTTAGCAAGATTAGAGTTTAAAGGAAGAAAAATTATTTTCACCCTTGTTGTCACGACAATTATTATTCCTTTTCAAATTGTAATGATTCCTCTGTATATACTGGCGGTGAATCTTGGTTTAAGAAATACCTATCTAGGATTAATTTTGCCGAATATAGCTTCAGCTTTTGGCATTTTTTTATTAAGACAAGCTTTTCAAGGAGTCCCCAAAGAATTAGAAGAAGCAGCCCGTATTGATGGTTGTTCGGAACTAGGAATTTGGTGGCATATAATGATACCAGCTATTAGACCAGCTTTAGTGACTCTGGCAATTTTTGTGTTTATCGGTTCTTGGAGTGATTTTTTATGGCCTCTAATTATCTTAGACCGTCCTGAGTATTATACTTTACCTTTAGGAGTAGCTAATTTAGCTGGAGCGTTTTCTCTTGATTGGAGGTTAGTAGCAGCAGGTTCAGTAATTTCTATTGCTCCTATTCTGATCGTATTTATTATTTTACAAAAATATATTATCCCTACAGATGTAGGTAGTGGTGTTAAAGGGTAAAAATTAATGTTAGTAGGGACTGGGGATTGGGGTCAGGGGTCAGGGGTCAGGGGGATTGATTGTTGTTACTAACTACTAACTACTAACTACTAACTACTAACTACTAACTACTCACGACTCACGACTCACGACTCACTACTAATTACTTACTTATGAGTAACACTTTTACTGTTAAACAACTCCGTGCAGAATTAATCACTCCAGAAAAATTTAAGCCTTATGGGCAGTTAATTACTCCATCTTTTGATGGTAAACCCTATGATGACACTGATGCTCAACTTCAGTTAAGTGGTGGCATACCTCGATTTTATATTATGCAGTTAAGTCACAGAGGTAGAGAATTTACTAAGATTACACGCCATAATCTCTGTACTCAATGTTTGGGGTCATTAGAAGGAAAAGACTGGTATATAGCTGTTGCGCCTACTAACTCAGAATCTCAACCAGATATTAGCAAAATGGCTGCTTTTCACATCCCTGGTGATTGCTTTATTAAGCTAGAAGTGGGTACTTGGCACGCGGGTCCTTATTTTGATCATGAAACTACAGACTTTTACAATCTAGAATTGAGTGATACTAATGTTATAGATCACTTCACCCACAACTTTCTAACTCAGCAACAACTAAAGTTTGAAATTGTTGATTAGTCTAGAGACTGTCTTGATTTTTGAAATGGGCCGAGCTGGATTTGAACCAGCGTAGGCATAGCCAGCGGATTTACAGTCCGCCCCCATTAACCACTCGGGCATCGACCCCTTTGTTGTCACAGTTATTTATCCTAGCACATCCTTTACCAAAATCCAAGTCTTATTCTTTTTTTTTTTTTGGGTGAGCTAAATAATTTTAGCTAATCTGGCATTCCTCCCCGCGCTCTATGGGTAGCATGAGCGTCGGGGTCGCTCCGCGCACCTTCGGTGAGAATGCCAGTCGGTAATTCTCAAAAGTTTTATCGTGGTTCATTTATCATGCTAAGATAGTTCTATGCTTACGATGAACTACACCTATCGAATATATCCAACGGCACGACAGCAAACATTGATGCTGGAATGGTTGGAGACGTGCCGACATCTTTACAACAAATGTTTGCGTGACCTCAAGGATTGGATAGCATCGAGAAAATGTAGTTTGTTCTCTTGCTCTTTGGTAAGGGAATATATAATATCTCCTGATATCCCTTTTCCTAGTTATTTGGAACAAAAGCGACAACTTACACAATGGAAAAAGGTTAATCCATTTTATAAGGATGTTCATTCTCAAGTAACTCAGGATGTAGTTAAGCGGTTGCATAATACTTGGGAAAGCTTTAAAAATAGAGGTTTCGGATTTCCTCGTTATAAGAAATACGGAAGATATCAATCCTTTTTGTTTCCTCAGTTTGCCAATAATCCAATTAAAGGAAACACCATTAAACTCCCCAAAATTGGCGAAGTAATTATTAATTGTCATCGACCAATCCCAGAGGGATTTAAGGTTAAAGGAGTCAGGATTGTATCAAGAGCAAGAGGAACTATCTGGTATGCAGTTGTAAGTATCCAGTGCGATGTTAATGTACCCGATCCTTTGCCTTTTGGGCGAGGTATCGGAATTGATATCGGATTAGAATCGTTTTTGGTGACTAGCGACAACTTTCGAGTCGAACCCAGCTTATTTTTCCGAAAACTCCAAGGTAGGCTTAAAGTGCTGCAACGGAGAGTATCTCGTAAGAATAAGCGGTCAAAAAACTGGGAAAAAGCGCAACTAAAAGTTGCTAGACTTCACCATAAAATAGCCAATTCTCGTAAAAACTTTCACTTTCAAACTAGTCATATCTTATGCGACCAGGCAGACATGATTTTTGTTGAGGACATCAACTTTAAGATGAGTGCCAAAGGTTTTGTGGGTAAACAAATGCTTGACGGTGGTTTTGGTCAATTCCGCGATTTGCTGTCTTGGGTTTGCTGGAAACGTGGTAAGTACTTTTCTCAAGTTGACCACAAGTACACCAGTCAAATTTGCCCTGAATGTGGGACTCACACAGGTAAGAAACAACTCAAAGAAAGAGTCCATATCTGTCCTGAATGTAACTATCAAACTACAAGAGATCATGCTAGTGGTCGAGTAATTCTAAATCGAGGATTGGAATCAGTAGTACCGATGGACTGTCGGGAAAGGAAACTGTCTGGTAATGGCGTACTATCGGGGGTTTCTTGCCTAGATAAGTGCCGATCCAGAAATACCAATCTGCGAGGATTGGAAGCCCGCACTCTATCCTACGGATAGAGTGTCGGGAGATGTCACACGGCATAAGCGGACGTTAATGCCCACACAATGAGTACAATAATGCTACTAAAAATTATAAGAGCAGAAGTAGCAACTATTATGGGTTTATCTGCTCCTTTAAATTTCATAATTCCACGATTTAAGTCGGACATAACTCAAAACTCCTTATTAGCTAGATGATTTGTGAGTGAATTTGATAGATTTTAGGATGGCAAGTAAATGATAGTAACAACAATTCTTCTCTTTTATATTACATTTGGGACTGGTTTACTCTAAATTAATGCTTTATTAAGAAGAAATAAAAATACTCAACAAACAAACATGAAAATATTATTGATTATTATCACTACAGTAATAGGTTCTGTGGTAGTAGTTGAGGGAGGCTTAAGATTGATTTTTGGTTTGGGCAACCCTCCACTGTATATTGCTGATGATGAAATTGGCTATTTGCTTGCGCCTAATCAAAATCTCAGAAGAATGGGTAATCAAATCCAGATTAATCAGTACTCGATGCGCCATGAAGCGATCGCAGAAGCGAAACCAGATTCTATGTTTCGAGTATTGTTGTTAGGAGATTCTATTGTTAATGGGGGTTGGTGGACAGATCAACAAGAAATTCTGTCTGCTTCTGTTGCTAAAGAGTTAAACTCTTCCGCTAACTCTGTCCAAGTCCTAAATGCTTCTGCTAACTCTTGGGGACCTCGCAACGAATTAGCTTATCTCAAGCGATTTGGTTTATTTGAGTCTCAAGTCCTGATTTTAGTGATTAATACTGATGATTTATTTGCTACTGCGCCCAATTCTTCTGTAGTGGGAGTAGATCGCAACTATCCAGACCAAAAGCCTCTCCTAGCTTTGACAGAAGCTATAGAGCGATTTGTGGCTAAACCCAAACCTTTACCGAATCAGAATCAAGAAAAAGGCGATCGCGTAGGCTCGAATTTACAAGCTATCCGAGAGATTAAGGCGATCGCAGAAGCGGGAAATACAGAATTTATCTTGGCTATGACTCCTTTACTCAGGGAATTAGAAGCAACAGGCTCCAGAGATTATGAAAAAAAAGCTAGAAATCGTCTTGAAGAATTTACCACTCAAGAGCAAATTACTTACATTGATTTTTTGCCCATATTTGCTGATTTTCCCCAACCAGAGTTTTTATACCGCGACCATATTCACCTTAGTCCCCAAGGAAATCACTTAGTCAGCGAAACTCTAGCTAAATCAATTAATAAGGATGAGGAATAAAGGATGAAGGATGAGGAATAGATATGGAATCAGCTAATCATTAATTTAAAATCCCCCTTCTCAGGAAACCTGTACCAATGAGTGATAAGGAGAAAGGAAAGTTTTTCCTCCGCCCTCATAATTCATTCCTCGTCCTTTAATACCATTTCTATTTAGACTTGCTACTTTCGTTCCCCATCTAATACCAATCCCCCACTTCCCCCCGGGAGGAGACTTAATATATCTAGGTATTGAAGCCAAAAGAGGAGGACACGGGTGAGCGGGAGCACGGCTCACCGTAAGATGTCCGTATCGACTTTGTAATGAAGTCTCCTTCGGTGCCCCACTTCCCCATCTGTAGCTTGACTTTTCAGAATTGGTATAAGGTAGAGGTCACGAGACACTAATACTGGGATGATCGATAGCTTGTGTTTGCCAGTCTGTATGATGCCAGACTTTTCCATCAAAAGCCATTTGTTCAATTAGACTCGCCAAACGCAAAGCTTGAATTCCTTGCTTACCACCCACAGAAGGATGTTCCCCTCCCCGAATACAGCCGACAAAGTGTTCTAATTCTGCGTAGAGAGGTTCAACGTTACTGGTATAAACTTTTTCAATCAAACCGTCTTGGCGATAGACTTTGTTAGAAGATGAATTGAGAATATTCTCGGTAGGATAGCGATAAATAGAAATGTCGTTATTTAAAAAGTCTGTTTCAATTAAAGATTTCTTGCAATGGGTGGTAAGACAACGGATTTTACGATGAGTAATTTTTGATGCTGCTAGAGTAGCAACTACCCCATTGGCAAAACCTAGAGTAGCAGTAACATAATCTAGATAACCAGAATCAGAAGCACTACTACCACTAGCAGTTAGCTTAACTACTGGTGATGAGGTAAGCTCCAACAACAAATCTATATCATGGATCATTAAGTCCAAAACCACAGAAACATCATTAGCTCTTTGAGAATAAGGACTCATCCGACGTGCTTCCAGAGATAATATTGCTTCTGTTTGGGTAATTTTGCTTAATTCAGCAAAAGCTGGATTAAATCTTTCGATATGACCTACTTGTAAAATACATTGGGATTCTGCTGCTGCATTCACCAAAGATTCTGCTTCGGGAATAGAAGCTGCAATCGGTTTTTCGATTAGAACATGAACCCCTGTTTGCAGACAATCAAGCCCTACTTGATGATGTAATCGAGTTGGAACAGCTATACATACTGCATCCACAAGAGGTAATAATTCTAAATAATTTTCAAAAAAGCGAGTTCGATATCTACTAGCAATATCAATCCCACGCTCTACATTAATATCTGATACTCCAACTAGTTCAATATCTTTAATGAGACTCAGAATACGAGCATGATGTCTTCCCATGTTTCCCACACCAATAACCCCCATACGGAGTGGCTGTGGGTGTATTCTTTTGCTTTTGAGATTTTTTTGTTCTTGAGAAAATTTAGATTGCACTTGATTAGACTCCTCCACCACAAAGAATCAGAGTTAACTAGAAATTTCGCTCTCTGATCGATCATCCAGATAGTAGCATAGGCATTTTGGTTGTGAAGTTTTAAAAAGTTTAATTTACTTTTTTTTAGACAAATCTCAACTACTCCTGCCTTTACGTATCTTAATATTTTCTGCAAGAAGAATTAAAAAGATTATTTTTTGGGTGGTAGTTTGCGAATTTCAGAATAGAAAGTAGTTTGCATCTTACCTTGCGAGTTTTTGATGATGATGGTTCGCAATCTTAGATTATCACCAGCAAACCAGAGACGTTCTTCCACAACAAAATCTTTTGTCTCCATAATCAGGGTGAGAGCTTCATCTGCTCCTAGAATATAACTACCAGTATTACTAGTAGTGGGAGTTTTAGGGATAGTTTGGAGAATTTTACCTTGTTGATCGCGATCGCTGTTAGGAATTAAAACTACTAAACAAGAGCCTTGCTGTTTTGGTTTTCCCCAGTCTGGAGCATTATCCCAATCTGAAGCGATCGCGCCTATACTTAATTGAGGATTAATTTGATGCTCTTTGCATAGTTGAACTACCCTAGAATCTTCTGGGTCAAGAAATTCTATGGCAATCTCCGCTTTACTATTTTCGGTTTTTTCTGAGTTGAGATGATAATTAGTACGTTGACTAAACCAATTGCCTTGACAATGTTCTAAAAATTTTTTGAGATCCATAGAATATTTATCGTTAAATTTTAGGTAAATCGTCTAAAATTATAGGCAATTTTGCTGCACAAATATATAGCACTCATCATGTGAACTACCCACGGTTTCACCGTGGGCTTCTAGCTTCCCTAAAGTTGTTTGACTTCAACAGCGTGATTGGATATGCTCTCTAACCGAGAGCATCCCCCGCGCTCAAAACAGACTTACGTCCACTCCTTGGTCTTACATCCCCTCTACTAGCAGCAGTCCTAGTTCCTAAGACCGATAAAATTCTGATGCCTTCTGTTCTAATATTTTTAGCTGCGTTTTCATCTCTGTCATGATGTGTTCCACAACTAGGACAAGTCCATTGTCTTACCTCTAATGGCATATCTGACATTTGATAAAGACAAGATGAACAAGTTTTAGAACTGGGAAACCATCTATCAATTTCTAATAACAAACCGCCTTTTTCTTTGAGCTTGTAATCTAAGAAATTGGTAAACATTCCCCAACCAGCATCAGATATTGCTTTGGCTAATTTACGGTTACGAACCATACCCTTGACGTTCAAATTCTCAATGACTACTACTTGATTGTTGTTGACTATTTTTCTTGACAATTTATGTAGAAAATCTTGACGGGCATTGCTAATACGTTCGTGTACTCTTGCCACTAGCCTTCTGGCTTTTTGTCTTGATTTACTCCCTTTTTTCTTACGGGCTAACTTAGCTTGCTTTCTTGCCAAGTTACGTTCATGTTTTTTAATGTACCTGGGATTAGGATATTTGCTTGTTTTCTCATTATCATTAGTAATCGCAAAATCCTTAATCCCTAAATCTATTCCAATAACTTTACCAGCAATAACAACCTCGGGTTCTTCTTGCTCCGTATCAAATAATAAAGAAGCATAATATTCCCCTGTTGGTGTTTTACTAATAGTTACGGTTTTTAATTTTCCATCAAATAAACGATGAATACTGGCTTTAATAATTCCAACTTGTGGAATTTTTAGCCCTCCTTCAACTATGAGGCAGTTTTGAGGATATTGTGCTGATTGTCTCCCATGATAAGATTTGAATCTTGGATATTTAGCTCGTTTTTCAAAAAAGTTTTTGAAAGCTTTAGTTAGGTTTAACGTTGTTGATTGCAAAACCTGTGAATAACATTCTCCTAACCATTCTGTTTCTTCTGCTTTTTTGAGTTGAGGCAAAACACTATTGAGTGCTGTTCTGCCCAATCCTTTGCCAGTATCCTTATATGTTTGGTTGCATAAGTTCAGAGCGTAGTTCCACCACCATCTGGCACAACCCATGACTTGACTAAGCTTTTGGGACTGCTCAGATGTTGGATAAATTCTAATTTTGATAGCTCTGTGCAAGGCTTTCACATGAATTATATTTTTCGATAAACATTATTATAAGCAAAAACATAAGCCCAAGTCAATTGTAGAGTAAGGATGCGCTCCGCGCGGAAATTTATTTATTGGTCAAAATTCATCCCTACACTCTAAGTGTGGGACTTCTTTTGACATTGAGTTAAGTGAGCTACAGCATATCCTGGTTGAAAGTTGATGGTAGAGACCTAACTCGTCGCTTCGCGAGGGTTGATGGAAATTTACCCCATAAACTTGGAAAATTACTATATAATATTTTTTCTTTGGAGTATTTGTAATGTATTTAACTGAAACTAGGGAACTAATCCATAATTTACCTGGACTAGTATTAGCTATTAACAAAATGCTGGATAAACAAGAAAAAGATTATGGTTGTTTCCAGATCAAAAAAGAAGAAGATTTTTGCTCCCTGTATATCCCTTCTTTTCCTAGTTTCAAGCTATATCAAAACCCTCGTAGTCATGTATATAAAGGGTATTGGCAAACCAGTGATATTTTACCAGACATCAAAGACAGAAATAAGAAACCTCAGATTTATATTAAAAAAAAGCAGAAGCAAGTTACAAACCCCAAAAATATTAGATTAGTCAAAAAACAGCCCATCTATGAAGTGATCTATAAATACGATCCCACTCCTGAAATTCGACTAGTTAATCGATTAATAGCTACTTGTTTAAAAGAAAAAATTGAAGCAAGTATCTCATCTGTTCCTGAAAATGAGATTATGCCTCTAGTATTAATTACTGAAGACATAACGAACTAGAAAGTAACAGAAATAAATTCCTTACTCCTTGTTCCTTAGTTAAGGACCAGAAAAGACAGCATCTTCTATATCTTGGCGACTTAGAGAGTATTTGAAAGAACGATTAAGATTTCCTCCTTCTGGAGCAGCTTTAAGGTAACTTACCCTTAATTCTTCGACTTCAAGACAAATTTCTGCTTGCCAAGTTGGTTGTTTTATATACCAACAATGAAGATTATCTTTGTCTTGGTGGCAACCTAAATTAATAAGCCACTTTTCTATTTTAGGTAAAGGATGATTGTAAAGGGGTGTATCTGGGGTTGGTAATTCCATTGTTGATTTATATTGTGAAATTTAAGGATAGATAAGGATAAGAGTTTCACCTCGGAAATAAGCAACAGTTAAAACTAGAAGGATACAACCCACAAAAGTTGCACCCAAGAGAAATAATACAAAAATTTCTCCTGAAGAAAGAGGACGGTCTGTAGGATCCAGATAAGCTGTACGATAACTTGTTTCTTGTCCTGGTTGTTCCCACCCTTTTGGTGCTTGAATAACATTAAGGCGAGAATAACCGATTTTTAGATCATAAAGCGAACGCCTCTCGGGATTACTTAGAGTACCATAAGCTTCATTGAGTCGCTGAAATTTAGCTTTCGCCTGGACTTGTGGTAATTCTGTAGTATCAGGATGATATTTCTTACTAAGTTGGCGATAACGGCGACGAATGTCAATCATAGAGACAGAAGGATGTAGCCCTAAAATACCGTAGTAAGTGTCTGCTAGCTTTACCGATTCGGGAATGGAAGTAGTTGTAGTTTGGTTGGCTGTAGAATTATTGGTCATCTAAGGAATGAGCAAGTCCGAATGAGGATTTGTTTTGAATCTGCTTGCACCTTTGCTAAACTCTTTCCGCCTTTCTCTTTGTTCCTCCTTGCTGGAGAAGGAAAGATGATCATTGCGGTACAGCAGTTTTGTTGTTTATTAAACCACAATCTTATGTATCGTTTCTATGTAAACTTGTACAAACAATATAGTTAAATAATGAATGCAAAAAAATTAACTAAGTAGGGGCGCAAACTTTGCGCCCCTACATTTGATTTATGATGCAGTAGCAAGTAAACCACTATGTCTTAATAATGGTTCAGTTTTGGGTTCGCGTCCTCGGAATTGTTTAAATACTTCCATTGGGTGCAGACTTCCACCTAAAGATAAGATGGTATCACGGTATTTTTTACCGACAGTAGCAACTGCTGATTCGTTATCTAAACCGACTTCTTCAAAGGCTGCAAAAGCATCTGCACTGAGGACTTCCGCCCATTTATAACTGTAGTAACCTGCTGCATAACCTCCTGCAAAGATATGTCCGAAAGAACATAAGAAATTATCTTCTGGTAAGGGTTTTAAGACAGTAGTAGTTTCCGCAATTCTGTCCCGTACCTCATTAGGAGTTTCTTCTCCACCTGGTTGATAGCGGTGGTGTAACTCTATATCCACTAAACCAAAGTGTAACTGACGCAGCATCGCCGAACCACTCATATAGTTTTTGGCTGCTAGCAGTTTTTGATAATATTCTTCGGGTAAAGTTTCGCCAGTTTCATAGTGTTTTGCCATACCGAAGAGAGTGGGGCGATCATAACACCAGTTTTCCATAAACTGACTTGGTAATTCTACCGCATCCCATTCCACATTGTTAATACCTGCTGCACCGACATAATCAATAGTAGTAAGCATATGTTGTAAACCATGACCGAATTCGTGGAAGAGGGTAGTTACTTCACCGAAAGTCATTAAACTGGGTTTGCTATCTACAGGAGGAGTTTGGTTACAGATTAAATACGCTACAGGAAGACGAGTTGTAGTTTTACCTTCTACAGTCATTTTCGCTCTACCGATGCAATCATTCATCCACGCACCACCGCGTTTTTCTGCTGGACGAGAATAGGGGTCTAAATAGAAGTGGGCAATAGCTTCACCTGCTTCATTGTTAATCTGGAAATAGCGTACATCTTCATGCCATACTGGTGCTTGTCCCTCGGCTGAAATAATCGTTACCCCAAAGATACGCTTTGCTAAACCAAATAAACCTGATAAAACTTGAGGTAAGGGGAAATAAGGGCGCAATTCTTCTTCGTTAAAGTCAAATTTAGCTTCTTTTTGCTTCTCTGTCCAATAGGTAGTATCCCAATGTTTTAAGTCATCTTTACCAGCAAAAGTTTTTAACTCTTCAAACTCTTTCATTGCAGCATCATAAGAAGCAACTCGCAATTCTTCCGAGAGTTTATCCACTGCTTCTACAGTAGGTGCCATTTTACGGGCTAGACTGAGTTCAGCAAAAGTATCGAAACCAAGAATATTAGCTTTTTCCTTTCTTAATTCTAGAATTCGATCAATATTGGCTTTGTTATCCAATTCCCCATCAGAAGCACGAGAGATAAAAGCTTTATAGACTTTTTCCCGTAACTCACTACTTACCGCATACTTCATAAAAGGAATGTAACTAGGATAGTCTAAAGTCACTACCCAAGGACCATTTTCAGGAGTTGCAGTTTCCTCCCCTTCTGCTTTAGCGGTTTGCGCCATTAAACCTAAAGCACTATTGGGTAAACCCTCAATATCCTTTTTATCTGTCAGTTTTAGTTTAAAAGCTTTTGTCGCATCCAGAACATTATTAGAAAACTTAGTAGAAAGTTCTGCTAACTCTAACTGTATCTGGTTAAATCTCTCTTTGGTTTCTCCTTCCAAACCTACACCAGAGAGTTTAAAATCTCTGAGGGAAGATTCAATAATACGCTGTTGCGCTGGTTCAAACTGATCCCAGTCTGCACTATTGCGTAATCCTTTAAATGCTTCGTAGAGGGGTTTGCTTTGAGAAAGCTTGTTGTAAAATTTCACTATCTCAGGTTGTATTGTCTCATAAGCTTCTCTGAGTTCAGGACTATTTTTCACACCCATCAAATGTCCCACAATACCCCAACTCCAGCCTAACTTCTCTTCCATTGCTGTTAGGGGTTCAACTAAACCCGACCAAGTAGGAGTTACATTAGCTTCTAGGTTTGTTAAATCTGTATCTAATTCTTTCAGTAGTTCAGTCATAGCAGGAACTACATGAGATGGTTCGATTTTATCAAAGGGAGGTAAACCTTTACCAATTAATAAGGGGTTTTCTGTAATGGTTGCGTTTGTCATAAATGAGATATTGCCGATAAATTGTATATCTCTTTACCGTAACGCTTTCTTGATGCAGAGTTTAGGAGTTGAGGTGTTGGGATAACCGAAATTTAGAATTTATATACCTATAAAACAAATGTTATTTAAACATATATTGATGGGAACACTGTGAATAGAATCTAATCAATCAAAAAAATTTGGCTTTATGGGAATACCTTTATTTTTAGTTGAACATTTAGATAAGTTTAGGATAGTCTTTTATAATTTTAGCTGGTCAGGATTAGTAATAAGGGAATTAGTATTATTAAAATAATATTTCTATGATACAGCAGATGAGGCGATCGCTGGTATTAATCAATCTCAGTCAGGCGATCAGACTTGATTATGATTTAAAGTATTTTAAAATCAAGAAGAACAGACTGTAGCGAATACCAACAATGATAGAAATTGTTTTTCTAGTTGAAGACGATCCCGATGGAGGCTATACAGCTAGAGCTTTAGGAGAATCTATATTCACGCAAGCAGATGATCTAGACAGTCTCAAAGAAATGATCCGTGATGCAGTTAATTGTCATTTTACAGAAGAACAAAAACCAAAAGTAATTCGTTTGCATATTGTCCGAGATGAGGTTATTGCTTCGTGAAGCTACCGCGAGATTTATCGGGAAAAGATTTAGTGAAAGCTCTTGCTTGTCTAGATTACGAAGTCACTCGTCAAACTGGTAGTCATATCAGATTAACTACTCAACGCAATGGAAAACATCATATTACAGTTCCCGCACACGATCCGATTAAAATAGGAACTCTTAACGCTATTCTTAGAGGAATTAGTGAGCATACTGGTTTAAGTCGTGATGAATTAATAAAAATATTGTTTGGGTAATTGTAGCTTGCAAGGATTAGAAAAGCGCGATCGCTCTTGGACAGTAAATTCCTCTAATCCAGAGTGCGATCGCCTTACCCCAGGAATAGTATTATATGACCAAGCTAGACTTATAGTCACAGCAATGTGACAAGTTGTTGATGAGGATAGGAAAAAGTTAACTTGCGAATTAGTTTTTTCAATTGGGATAATCTCTACTTCTTCTCGATTGGTTTTTAATCTAGTGGTTAGTTAAGGCAAATACTAAACTAGGAGAACAAAACATGAAATTTATCTATCGTGGAATCAGATATCAATGCAACCTTAAAGAGAATACCAACTCAGAGATAACAGTAGCAAGCCTATCTAACCAACAGTTAAAGCGGGTACGAGTAGATTTTTTCACTTATCGAGGAATTAGTTACAGCAAATGTTATCCTTTCTAGTTTAAAGTAGGAACTAAATAGACTGTATATCAATCAACTTAAGTAATTTTTGACATGAGCATCATAGAAAATCTAAAAAATGAAAACCCAATGGCAACAATTATTTCTGAAAATATTATTTTGGCTCGCGCTAGAAGCTGTCTTCAACCTAATTGGTATAGACGATTTAGCAGATTACAGTGAATTTCTTACAGCATCTAGGACTATAGCCTTTTGTCCGATTGGCAATTATCAACTAGTTATTAAAAATTGATTTAGTATTATATTTAGTCTCTGTGGTCAATTTTAAATTTGTATATAAAAATATTACATCATGGCTTTCAAGCTGCTTCAACGCAGAATAGCTAATCTTTCTCTGCAAAGTATTCTGACTATACCTTTTTTGCTACAAATATTTATCACAGTGGGGTTAGTGGGCTATTTTTCATTTCGCAACGGACAGCAAGCTGTGAATCAGGTAGCAACAAAATTGAGAAATGAGGTGACTTCTACTGTCCAACTGCATCTTCAAAATTATGTAGAAAAACCTTGTTTGATAGTCCAACTCAATCAAAAAGCAGCCGAGCTAGAACAGTTATCTTTTGATAATTGGCGGAAAATTGAAACTGATCTTTGGCGACAAATTAAAATTTTTGATTCTGTCTATGCGATTTATTTAGCTAATGAAGCAGGAAAATTTGCTTATGTAAAAAGAGATATAGATGATACTTTTATTGCTAAACCAGTAGATACTGTTCCCCAACGTCAAGCTTATCTTTTAGACGAAAAGGGAGAAAGAAGTAAATTTTTAGAGAGCGATCGCTATGACCCCCGTGTAAGACCTTGGTATATTACCACCACTACTATTGGTCGTGATAACTGGACTCAAATCTATACTTTTGCTGGTGGGGAATTAGGAATGACTATTGGAGGGGAATTGTATGATAGCAAAGCCAATTTTCGTGGGGTAGTAGGTGTTGACTTAGTTCTCAGTCGCATAGGGGATTTTCTCGAAAGTATTAAAATTAGCGATAATGGACAAGTTTTTATTCTTGAACGCAACGGTTATTTAGTTGCTACCTCTACACAAGAAGAACCTTTTACTTACAATGCAGTCAATGGCACACAACAAAGACTCAAAGCAATAGATAGTCAAAATCTCTTTACCAAAGGTACATATAATTATTTAATTGAATATTTTGGCAGCTTAGAAACTATTGAACAAACCCAACAGTTAGACTTCAAACTAGAAGGAACTCGCCAATTAGTCCAAGTATTACCCTATGGGAAAGAATTGGGTTTAGATTGGTTAATTGTGGTGGTAGTACCAGAAGCAGATTTTATGAGAGACATCCACCGCAACACTCGCAAGACAGCTTTATTATGTTTGGGAGCTTTATTTATTGCCACAATTATTGGGGTTGTTACTTCTCGTAAAATTGCTCAACCCATTGCCCATCTAAGTCAGGTAAGTAGTATTATTGCTCAAAGTGCGCGAAAAAGAAGCACCAGAACCAATCTTTATCCTGAAGTTAAAGCCAAAAACATCAAAGAAATAAAGATATTAGCACAATCTTTTAACGAAATGACGACTCAATTAAAAGCAGCTTTTAAAGATTTAGACAGAACTAACGAAGAACTAGAAATCCGCGTAGAACAAAGAACGGCTGCTCTAATGTCAGCAAAAGAAGCTGCTGATGCTGCTAATCTGGCAAAAAGCGAATTTTTAGCCCACATGAGTCACGAACTACGCACACCACTTCATGCTATTCTCGGTTTTACTCAAGTATCCCTACAAGATTCCTCTCTCAATCCACAACAGCGCAAAAACCTAAACACCATCAAACGCAGTGGAGAACACTTACTTACTTTAATCAATGATGTTTTGGAAATGTCTAAAATAGAATCGGGGGCAGTTTCAGTAAAGCCACAAGTATTCGATTTCGCTCTTTTATTGGCAAATTTAGCCAAAATGTTGAAATTAAGAGCCAGAGAAAAAAATCTGCACCTGAGCTTTTCCGTATCTCCTCAGATTCCCCAATATATTTACACTGATCCCATAAAACTACGCCAAATCCTCATTAATCTACTAGAAAACAGCATCAAATTTACTCAGGAAGGCAAAGTTAGTCTCAAAGTATCATCAGTTATGAGTGAATCATCTGGTATCAGTAACAAATTGTCAAAAAATACTCCTCAAAAACAAATGACTCTTTATTTTGAAGTGGAGGATACTGGTTGTGGGATTGCACCCTCAGAATTAGACACTATTTTTGATGCTTTTATCCAGACGAAACAATCTTCTCATCGCAAAGGTACAGGATTAGGATTGGCAATTAGCCGACAGTTTGTTAACCTCCTTGGAGGAAAAATATCTGTTAATAGCGTCCTCAATCAAGGCTCAATTTTTAAATTTTATATTCCTGTTACTCTCATCAACCAAAGCAATCTACCAACCTTATTAATATCCCAAAAATCCCCAAACTTATCCCAAGCAGCCTCAGTCAAAACCAATACAAATAATATAAATAAAACCCTATCAACTTCATCAGTAACCAAAATTATAGAGCCTAAACCTTCTACACAAATTAATAGTGCATCCTTAACAATTATGCCTCCAAAATGGATCGCTCAACTGAAACAAGCAGCTATTGAAATAGACGCAGACTCAATTCGGCAACTAATTAAACAAATTCCATCTCACAATACATCTTTGACTCAAGGCTTAAATAGTATGTTAGAAAAATTTGAATACGATGAAATTATCCAACTCACCGAGATGTAGGGCGATATATGCACCGCAGGGTAAGCTCACCTAATAGGTAAATAAGGATTGAGTAATTTAATCGAAGAGGGATAATTAAGCAAGAATTTCCTTAATCATTTTTCGGGCATACCCTACTCCTATAGGGTTAGTATTCAAATAATAGGGAATGAAGATGACAGTTTGGGATAAAGCTTGACCTCGACCTCTTGCCCAAGTTGCATCATCAACCTTTAAAGCCTCACGGAATACCTTTCGACTCTCACCAGAGAAGAGACTCCACGCAATCATTAAGTCACAGGCAGGATCTCCCACACCCAAGCCTCCAAAGTCGATAACAGCACTCAAGCGACCCCGCTCGAATAGTAGATTTCCAATTAATAAGTCGCCATGAAACCAAACAGGTTTATTATTCCATTCAAGTGCTTGAAGTGCTTCCTCCCAGACAGCAAATGCTGCATTCGTATCGATAGTATCCTTCAAGGTAGCAATAGACTCACGAGTCACCTTGTCTCGAGTTTTTAGAGGCACACCACGTAAGTTATGCTCTTCGGCAAGTGGACCGCCTATTGTATCAATTTGTTGCAAAGCCGTTATGAATTGTGCTAACTCAATCGCCGTCTGGCATGGGTCTAGGAGCTGCTCAATTGAAGCATTTTCACCTTTAAGCCATTTATAAACAGACCAATTATAGGGATATTTTTCATCAGGTTCACCCTTAGCAAGTGGTAAAGGGATGGCAAGTGGCAGATGGGGAGCAAGGCGGGGCATCCACTCGTGTTCTTTATCAACTTGAGCTTGGGCCCAATCAATTCGAGGAAGTAGTACTGACATATCATGACCTAATCGAAAGATGGCGTTATCTGTTCCAGCAGAGAGAACAGGTTTAATAGCTAGATTAGCCCACTGAGGAAACTGTGAAGTAAGTAGGTGGCGCACGATAGATACGTCGGTACTTACCTCGTTAGCGTGCATTTTTTTAGAGGACATGAATTATTGTGCTGAGTGTGCTTTAGAGATGTTGTAAATCATGTTTTTCAGTATTAGTCGAAACTCTAGCATAAATTATGGTTTCTCCCTTTTGAGTTTCTACTAATTTTTCAAGGCTGGAAACTAATTATTTAAGATTATTTCTTAGCATCTGATTAACTAAAACTTGAAGTTCGACATTTCTTTCTTGCCCTAACTTAGTCAGAAATTCACTAATATCAGGATCGAGATTAATTTAAACAATTGGCTTGAGTATTTACTCCTGGTAGTTCTTTAACAAAGCCACTCCTTCAGAAACGTTAGTTAATTTTAATTGCATATTTCGCGAGCAGTTTGATACTCAAATAAAATAATCTTATCTTACTATTCTGAAGATAAACATTAAATATAGCTAGGGTATTTTTAGAAGCCAATGGACTTGATTAATAAGAAAAGATTGTGGTTATTTATTAAGCATAAATTACGCTGTTGGCGTATATCAAAATTTTCATCCTTATTTTTCTCCAGCTTACTTATTTTTACCGTTGTCATTAATAGTATTGCCGTAACTTTCGCTCAAGAAGAAATCCCTAGCAATCCTAATCTAATTTATACTTACGTCAAACTTGATGGACGGGAGCTTTTTCCTGTTGCAGCAATGGCTGCAACTAATTCTAGTAATACTTCTTCCCGCAGCCTCTTACCAATGAATATGCGGGTTAAGGGATACCAGCAGCAGCTACAAGAAATTATTAGTCAAGGTTTTGACTCTCAAACCCTTGCTGTCAGAGTTAGGAATCTCAATGGTCAAACTATAATTGTCGCTAGTGACAAAAAAAAATTGCCACAGCGTCAAGTTGGCAATGTCACACAACTAGATGCTCAAATCCACGGATTATCTGTATATTATCTAGCCCAACAGTGGAGTAAGATTATTCATTCTGCTTTAATACAAGCTCAAAAGGAACGTCAACCAGCGTACTTAAGCCGTCAATTGCTCCTTACTGGAGGGATTTTACTGGGAATGATGTTGCTTTGCGGTTTATTTATCATCTGGCAAAAACGCTTGACACTACAATGGGAAAACCTCAAACTACAGCAACCTACATCGGTAGTTTCTCCAGAAGAAAACCTTGATTCAAGTGACATAAATGCTCCATCCCAGGAAAAGCTTATAGCGGTTATGGAGCAAACAACAATTTGGGAAAGACAGAAAAATGTAAATATTCTCAAACGAGGATTACTAAAAATTGGTCACGTCATTGTTTGGCTAGTGGGTTTGACTTATATTTTTGGACTGTTTCCTTACACCCGTCATATTCAAGGATGGTTGTTCACTAAATGGGAATTAGTAGGAATTATCTTGGGAACTTATGCTGCAATTAAAGTTAGCGTTGTGGTTATTGATCGCATCTTACAAGGATTGATCGAAAATGATCAAGAAACAAACATCTTATCTAAGCGACGTAAGCTGCGGTTGACTACTTTTTTTCACGTTCTAGAGGGAATCATCAGCTATGCTTTAGTTCTGATGGGTATCTTCTTGATTTTGGTTCACTTGCGTATCCCAATTGCTCCTTTATTAGCAGGTGCAGGTATTCTCGGCTTTGCCATCTCTTTTAGTTCTCAAAATCTGATTCGAGATGTCATCAACGGTAGCTTAATCGTTTTAGAAGACCAATATGCCATTGGAGATATCATTTTACTGGGAGAAGCAGCAGGCGTTGTTGAAGATATGAACTTACGTATGACTCAGTTACGGGGTGAGAGGGGGCGTTTAACAACTATTCCTAACAGTAGCATTTCCATTGTTCATAACTTGACTAAAGATTGGTCTAGGATTGATTTTACTGTCAAGCTTCCTCATGAAACAGATATCGACCAAGCAATGAAAATAATTAAACAAGTTGCCCAACAGATGCAACAAGAACCAGAATGGCAAGAACATATTATTGACCCTGTTAATGTTCTAGGCGTTAACGATATCTTAGAAACTGGTGTTGAAATTGTACTTTGGCTCAAGACTCAGCCGTTACAGCAGTTTGCGGTAGGTCGTGAATTTCGCCGTCGCCTCAAGCTAGCTTTTGATAAAGAAGGTATTGCCATTGGTATTCCCAGATACGTGCTTGAATTGGATAGATATCTTAAAAATAAGTAGTTAGTTCCAATTAATTAGAAAATTATTAACTATTAACTATGACTACAGTACAAGATTTTGTTAAATCTGTTTTTAATATTCACACTGTTATCATCAATAGCAGATAGAGTTTAGAGTATGTACAATGACGAACCTAGATAAAGTTTTAGATGAGGCAATGGATTTGCCATTAGAACAGCAGGAGATGCTGATACAAATCTTACAACGTCCGATGATAGAGCGACGCAGGGATGAAATTGCTCAAGATGCTGCATCTTCCTTAGCAGAATTCAGAGCAGGAAAGCTTAAGATTCAAACTGCTTCGGAAGCAATTTCCGAGTTACGAGATTTTATTAAGTCTGAATAATGAGCAAAATAGTCATCTAACATATAGGCAAGATATCGTAAAAAAAAAACTATGAGCGATCAAGAAATATTTATTAAAACCACATCTCTAACTGTAGAGTATGCTCTCACTCTCTTGGCGAAAGGTGAAACAACAGAAGAGATTATGAAAGAATATGAAGCGGGGTCAGAAGCAAACATTCAAACTTCTTTATTAGATCGAATCGAAAATGAGAGCAAGATCGCTTTAATAACTAGAGAAGGACACAAGGATATAGCAATGCTTCCTGCTGATGAATTGGCAAATATCTTCGAGACTTTACATTTATTGCGTTCTCCAACTAATGCCAAAAGACTATTTTCAGCACTAGAAGAATCAATAGCAAGAGATAACACTGAGCCAGAATCTTTGCCTCATCATACAATAGAAAACTTGCGCCAAGAATTAGAAAATGAGCGCGAAGAATAGAAAAATCATTTTCAACGACAAGTTTGGTCAAGACCTTGGTTGGTGGTATAAAAAAGATCGAACTAAAGCAGAGAAGATTCTCAATCTAGTTGAAGCAGTTACAGAAGACCCCTTTAAAGGCATTGGCAAACCCGAACCATTGAAGTATTTATCACCTAATACTTGGTCGAGAAGAATTACTAAAGAACATAGGTTAGTCTATCGAGTAGCAGAGAATTTTATTGAATTTTTACAAGCAAAATATCATTATTGATTAACAATTGAAGGTAATTCCCCCATTCGGTGTCCTAAGCTCTTATATTAAGTCCGCTCTTTATAGTTACATTTTAGGTTAGAAACAAGGTGAGGGGCGGGAAGGAGACTTCATTACACAGTCGATCTCTTTTGGGTTCAATACCTAGATATATTAAGTCTCCTCCCGGGGGGTCAGAGGTCAGAAAGTTGAGAATTGGTTGCGCTCATAAGTTTTTTTCTAACTAATTAAACGGACTTGATATTACAAGGGAAGAAGTCAGACCCCGTGGCGTGAGAAAAAAATCCGTCAATAATGCCAACAGTCGCTACAATAAACGATTGTGCCGTTGCTTGTAGGGTTGCCATGACAGAAACTACTGCTTTTAGTCCCGAGGAAATTGCAGCAGAAGGTATTAAGCCTGAAGAATACCAAGAAATCGTTAAAAGATTAGGTCGCCATCCTAATAAAGCAGAGTTGGGAATGTTTGGTGTAATGTGGTCAGAACATTGTTGCTATAAAAATTCTCGACCATTATTAAGTCAGTTTCCCACTACTGGTAAAAGAATTTTAGTAGGCCCAGGAGAAAACGCAGGAGTCATAGACTTAGGTAATGGCTTACAACTAGCCTTTAAAATCGAATCCCATAATCATCCTTCTGCAGTTGAGCCATTTCAAGGTGCTGCTACAGGGGTGGGGGGTATTTTACGGGATATCTTTACTATGGGGGCGCGTCCTATTGCCATTTTAAATTCCCTACGGTTTGGTAATTTAGAAGATGCTAAAACTAGAAGGATTTTTCAGGGTGTAGTTGAAGGTATCAGCCACTATGGTAATTGTTTGATTGCTAGCGAAACTTTTATCTGGCGAGATTCAAATGGAGTTTACTTTGATAACATCGGTAATTTTGTAGAATCTCGTTTACCAGAGAATCAAGATACCTGGGAATTATCACAATCCAATCAAGTAGAAACTCTTTCTTACAATACCAATACAGGGGAAAGTTGTTGGCAACCCGTCAGAAGGGTTTTTAAACGTAGCACTCAAAAATTAATTAAAATCCGTACTGCTTTAGGGCGTAATTTGACAGTTACACCAGACCATCTTTTATTAGTGTCAGAAGAGGGATATTTAACCTTTAAACCAGCAGCTAAGTTAGAAAAGGGCGATTGTCTTTCTTTACTTACAGATTTTCCTAAAAATGAGGCATCTCCAAAGGAAATAGATTTATTAGCAAATTTAGGAGAACAACATCAAGATGTTTATGTGGATTTGCCCTCAGATTGGCAACCAACTACAGAAATCAGAGAAGCATTAACGGAAATTGAAACTTCTGCGACTAATCGTTGTCTCTATTGGAAAAAAGGATTTTTACCTCTTCAGCATTTTTTAAAATTAGAACCATTACTCAATATTCCTCGTCGTCATCTACAACTTTATCGACGTAGTGGCAAAGCTAATTATGCTCATGCAGTGATTTCTATTAATGATTTATTCTGTCGTTTGTTAGGTTACTATCTTTCTGAAGGTTGTGTTTCCAAAAATGGTAATACTTACAAGATTATTTTTACCTTTGCCCATCATGAAACAGATTATCTCAATGATGTTATCCAAGGATTAAAAAGTTTGGGATTACGTCCTTGCACTGAAACCCGAACTTCTACCACAATTGTTTATGCAACTTCCTGGTTATTAGGATATGCTATCAAAAAAGTTTGGCAATGTGGAGACTCTGCAACAAATAAAGCTATTCCTGCTTTTGTCTTTCAGTTATCTAACAACTTACAAAAAGAGGTATTAAAAGGCTTGCTAAGAGGAGATGGTTCTCTAACTACAAAAACTAATGGGAATCACGCCAAGATAGGTTTTGCGACGACCAGTAGTAAGTTATTTGAACAAACTTTAACCTTGTTACAAAGTCAAGCAATTGTTCCCTACATTTATTATCAGCCTTCTAAAAAAGGAACAATTGAAGGAAGAGAATATATTAGCTCTCCTCTTTGGCAACTCGAAATTAATAATTACGATGGGTTAAGTTCACTCACTAATATTTTTAGTAAAGAACGAAATCAAGAATTAACTAATGCTTTAGATAAGTATGAAGGAAATAAACATTCTTTCCCTCGATACTTTCTGGCTGATAAATTAGCTTTCGTTAAAGTTAAGAGTATTGAGACTAAGAATGTAGATGAAACCCCTGTATATGACGTAGAAGTAGATAATACTCATTTGTTTGTTACTACTTCAGGTATAGTTACTCACAACTGCATTGGTGTACCTACTGTAGGAGGGGAAATTTATTTCGATCCTGCTTATACAGGGAATCCTTTAGTTAATGCTATGGCATTAGGTTTAATGGAAACCGATGAGATTGTGAAAGCTGGTGCATCTGGTATTGGTAATCCTGTTATCTATGTGGGTTCAACTACGGGAAGAGATGGTATGGGAGGGGCGAGTTTTGCTTCTGCGGAATTAACTGATGAATCTATGGATGACCGCCCTGCGGTGCAAGTGGGCGACCCTTTTTTAGAGAAATCTTTAGTCGAAGCTTGCTTGGAAGCTTTTAAAACAGGAGCGGTAGTAGCAGCGCAAGATATGGGGGCAGCAGGGCTTACTTGTTCTACTGCGGAGATGGCGGAAAAGGGTAATGTAGGGATTGAATTAGATTTGGATAAGATTCCTGTACGGGAAACAGGGATGATTCCTTATGAGTATCTGCTGTCGGAATCTCAGGAAAGAATGTTATTTGTGGGAGAAAAGGGCAGAGAACAGGAATTAATTGATATTTTCCACCGTTGGGGACTCCACGCGGTAGTAGCAGGGGAAGTTATAGAAGAACCTGTAGTGAGAATCTTATTTAAAGGGGAAATTGCTGCTAATATTCCTGCTAAGGCTTTATCTGATGATACCCCTATCTATCACCGTGAATTACTTAAAGAAGCTCCTGAATATGCCCAAAAAGCTTGGCAATGGACGGCGGACAGTCTATCTGCTTGCGACTATGAAGGGTTGTTTGTGGGAGAAAACTATCTTACTTGGAATGATATCTTACTAAAATTACTGGATACTCCGACTATTGCTTCTAAACATTGGGTATATCGACAATATGATCATCAAGTACAAAATAATACTATCTTGTTTCCTGGTGGTGCAGATGCAGCAGTGGTAAGGGTACGCCCGATAGACGCGAAACCCGAAGACTGTAACACTGGGGTGGCTGCAACTACTGATTGTAATGCTCGTTATGTTTATCTTAATCCTTATGAAGGGGCAAAATATGCTGTGGCTGAAGCAGCGAGAAATTTAAGCTGTGTGGGTGCTGAACCTGTTGCCGTTACTGATAATCTTAATTTTGGTAGTCCTGAAAAACCTATCGGATATTGGCAATTAGCTAATGCTTGTCGTGGTGTGGCAGATGCTTGTCGGGAAATGGATACCCCTGTAACTGGTGGGAATGTCTCTCTTTACAATGAAACTCTTGATTCTGAAGGTAATCCCGAACCTATTTATCCTACTCCTGTAATTGGGATGGTGGGTCTAATTCCTGATATAAGCAAAATCTGTGGACAATCTTGGACGACTGAAGGCGACATAATATATATTCTTGGTTCATCCCCATCAACAATTCCCCAGTTAGGTGCATCAGAATACTTGGCTGTAATACATAACACTGTCGCAGGGAAACCCCCTGTAATTGATTTTGAATTGGAAAAAAAGGTACAAGAAGCTTGTCGTTATGGTATCCGCAAAGAATGGATAAATTCTGCTCATGATTGCGCGGAAGGCGGATTAGCAGTTACTCTAGCAGAATCTTGTATTGGTAATGGTTTGGGTGCGGAAGTTAATCTTGAGGTAACTACTCAACAGCGTCTTGATGAAGTGTTATTTGGTGAGTCGGGAAGTCGTATTGTGGTTTCGGTGAATCCTGAAAAAGTGTCTGAGTGGGAAGATTATTTGAAAGAAGTTTTAAAATATGCCTGGAGTAAAATTGGAAAGGTAATGGGCTTAGAATCATCCCTTAAGATTGATACTCAAAATAATTTAACGTTAATCAATGTTAAGATTATTAACATGAAAAATATCTGGTATAGGGCAATACAAAACAGACTTGAAGTATCTTAGATATCTGTAACCAGATTCTAGCTAAAACCTATATCCACAAAACAAAATCTCTCTAGTACTCACTACCTCAAAGAGGAGCTAAATAATAGGATTATGTGGTATCAATCTCCCCACTCGGAGCAAAATTCCCCAGTCTCCCATCTGGATCATAGACCAGATAAACCAGAAGAAGCCTGTGGTGTGTTTGGGGTATATGCACCAGGAGAAGCAGTAGCTAAACTAACTTATTTTGGATTATACGCACTGCAACATCGGGGACAAGAGTCCGCAGGAATTGCTACTTTTGAGAGGGATAAAGTTCATTGTCATAAAGATATGGGCTTGGTTTCTCAGGTATTTAATGAAGAGATTTTAGAAGAATTACCAGGATACATGGGCATTGGTCATACTCGCTACTCTACTACAGGGTCGAGTCTCAAGGCTAATGCCCAACCTGTAGTATTTGATACTAAATTAGGGAACCTGGCTCTAGCACATAATGGTAATTTAGTTAATGCTTTACAACTGAGAGAAGATTTAAGTAGGAGCGATCGCATTTTTCGCACAACTACAGATTCCGAAATGATTGGTTTGGCGATCGCCGATGAAGTAGATAAGGGAAAAGACTGGTTAGAAGCTGCGGTAAGTGCTTTTCAGAAGTGTAATGGTGCTTATAGCTTAGTTATTGGGACTCCTGAAGGAATGATAGGGGCGCGAGATCCTAATGGGATTCGCCCCTTAGTTATCGGGATTTTGAAAGGAGAAACTACTCGCTATGTGCTATCTTCAGAAACCTGTGGCTTAGATATTATTGGTGCAGAATATTTGAGAGATGTCGAACCAGGGGAATTAGTCTGGATTACAGAATCAGGCTTGGTTTCGTTGCACTGGGACAAAAAATCGGAAAAGAAGCTTTGTATATTTGAAATGATTTACTTTGCTCGTCCTGATAGCGTTATGCACGACGAGAGTTTATATAGCTATCGTTTGCGGTTAGGGGAACAACTAGCTATAGAATCTTTTGTTGAAGCAGATATGGTGATTGGTGTTCCAGATTCTGGGATACCTGCTGCTATTGGTTTTTCTCGCAAGTCTGAGATTCCCTATGGAGAAGGGTTAATTAAAAATCGTTATGTGGGGCGTACTTTTATTCAACCCACTCAAGGAATGCGAGAAGCAGGAATTAAGATGAAACTCAATACCCTGAAAGATGCGATCGCCAATAAGAGAATTATTATTGTAGATGATTCTATTGTACGGGGTACTACTAGCCGTAAAATAGTTAAGGCTTTGAGAGATGCAGGAGCAAAAGAAGTACACATGAGGATTTCTTCTCCCCCTGTAACCCATCCTTGCTTTTATGGTATTGATACAGATAATCAAAAACAATTAATTGCTGCGACTAAATCTGTCCAAGATATTGAACAGCAAATTGGGGTTGACACTTTAGCCTATCTAAGTTGGGAAGGAATGTTACAAGTGACAGGAGAAAATCCCCAAGACTTCTGTTCAGCTTGTTTTACAGGGAATTATCCCATTCAGATTCCTGAAAAAGTGAAACGCTCTAAACTCATGTTAGAAACAACCCAAGTTTGACATCCTCCCCCGTTATAATCTTTGATTTAACGGGGGATTCCAATCATCACTGACTGGGTTTACTCTTTCCGCGAGACGACTTACAACCCCCAGTTTCCTGGCGAGCTGCCGAGGTCGGACTCTCCAGAGTCGTTACTTTCCGTCTGCCCGACGGTAGTTGATAGTTTTTTAAGTGCTGCTTGAAGTATGTTTATTGCTGCGTTTTCATCACGATCTAACACTAAACCGCATCTACATTGATGGGTTCTAGTGCTTAAAGATTTAGTTACCTTTGCACCACAAGACGAGCAATTAATACTGGTATATGCGGGTTCAACGGCAACAACTGGAACACCATAAACCCTGCCAAAATATTCCAGCCATTCCCTAAACTTGCTCCAAGCAGCGTCCGATATAGACTTGGCTAGTTTGTGATTTTTAACCATGTTACGCACCCGTAGGTTTTCTATCGCTACCAAATCGTTAGATTGTATGACGCGCCGAGCCAACTTACATACCCAGTCGTTACGTCTGCGAGAAACCTTCTGATGCGCTCTACCTAATCTATTTCTGGTTTTCTTCCTGTTTTGACTCCCTTGAGCAGTGCGAGATAAGCGACGCTGTAATTTCTTGATTCGCTTTTCATCTCGTCTGAAAAATCTAGGATTATCTACCTTGAAGCCATGATTATCGGTGTAGAAATGATTTAAACCAACATCTAAACCAGATTGCTTATTGCTTAATTGTTTCTTTTCTTCCCTAGTATGATTAATTAGAAATTGAGCATAATAACCATCATGCCCTCTAATTACTCTGACTCGATTTATTTGCTTAATTTGATAATAATGTAAGTCGCGACTACCCCATAACCTAAAAGTACCAGCTTTAAATTTGTCGGTGAACGTTAGATATTTTCTGCACGGAGATAGTTTCCAGCCAGAAGTTTTATATTCAACGCTAGCTCTAACTTGATACTTTTTAAATTTGGGATAGCCTTTGTTACCTGCTATCTTCTTTTTGCAGTTGTCATAAAACCGAGCAATACTAGCCCAGGCTCTTTCCGCGTGAGCTTGTCTAGCCATTGAGTTTAACTTATTAACCCAAGGGAATTGTTCTTTATTATCAGATAGTATTTTGCTGTACTTATATGCGTCGTTTCTCCCCTTAATCTCTCCATCAATCCAAGCCCTAATAATACTATTACGAATGAAGCGACCAGTACGAATTGCAGCATCTAACTGCCTGTACTGATTCGTATTACCTTTTAGTTTCATTTCGTAGATTAGCATTCTTATCAAAGCCGAGTCTGATAAAAATGAGTTTAACACAATTATTGACCACGATACACAATTATTGACCGCGATTCATCCCACCGCTTTCATTAAAATTTTAGCGTTCCGCATTCTCGCGGAACAGCCAGGTAACTGATATCTTGCACCTCGATACCAAACTAGATAAAAGTCCTCTTAAGAGGAGTTGATACTATTAGCCAAGAAATTGATTTCTTGGTGATTTTTTGTTCCTGGTGCAAGATGTGAGCTTAATTTTGTTTCCCAATCCCTGCTTGACCTATTACATCAAATAGTCAGGAAGACAATTTTCTTCGATGTAAGTGCGATATTCTGCCCAAGAGCGATCGCACTTTTCTTGACTCCAACCACAGTATTTACTAAGGGTTTCGGCGACAACAGGGAATAAGTCTAAACCGTAATTACCTTGCATTGCTAAAGTGGTGCGACGACGCAGGATATCAGTAAAATTGTGGGCGAATTCTGCTTGTACAGCATAGACAATTTGGGCTTTAATATCGGGAAATTCAGGAGTGATTTTTGTTCCTAGTTGGGGATGCTCTCTAGTTAACTTTAATAATTCTAAGGCTTTAGCACCATAAACAGAAAATATATAATTAATAGTACTGGAAGCAACTATATCTTGATAATCTTGGATAGCTTGTTCGATTCTCTCATCATTGGGCAGAATACACCCTGGTAATGGAGATTTGTCTGTAGTAGAAGGTTTATAAGGTCGTCGCATTTTTTTCAACACAGCATCTATCATTTCTTCCCCCACATTACGATAGGTAGTGAGTTTACCCCCAATAAGAGAGATCAGATTCTTAATTCCCTCTTTCTTGTGGTCAAAGAGAATATGTTTACGAGTGATGCTTCCTGGTTTTTTACCCTCTGCATTGGGAAGGGGACGGACTCCAGAGTAAGTAAAAACGATACTGTCTCTAGATAAATTAGCTTTGGGAATGATATTGTTAGTTTCTGTAAGTAAATAGTCTATTTCGTGATTATCTGCCTTAACACGGTCGAGGTCGCCTTTAAAAGGTAAATCCGTTGTACCGATTAAATACATTCCCAGCCAGGGGACAATAAAGAAAGGACGACCATCAGATTTAGCTTCTACATATAAACTACTGGTTTTTGGTGCGCCAGCAAAAGCCTTAACCACAATATGACTACCTTTCGTCCCACCAATTTTTTTCCTGTTACCAATAGGTTGGTCTTGGTTTTGACTATGTCCTAGTTTACAGACTTGATCTACCCAAGGTCCTGAAGTATTAATTACTATAGTGTCTGAGTTTCCTGTAACGGTGAATGCTTCTCCTGTAAGTTTGTCTTTACAAGTAATATTAGTGATGCGGTTAGCTGCAATTTCTAGTTGAGTTACTTCTATATAATTTAAAACAGTAGCACCTGCTTCTTGAGCGGAGATAATATTTTCTAAACACAATCTCTCAGCTAGGGTTACTTGACCATCATAATATTGCGCCCCTCCTGCTAAATTATCCCCGTCTATATAACGGAATAACTGCTGAAACTGGGCTTTTGGTAACATCCGATGGAGAGGAAGAGTCTTATCAAAACTCAATACATCGTATAAAATCATACCAGCCCAAATCTTCCAATACGGACGAGAGCGATCGCGATATATCGGGATAGTCAGTAATAAAGGATTTACTAAATGGGGTGCATTCCGTAATAAGACTTCTCTTTCTTTGAGAGATTCTCTAACTAAGGGAAATTCAAAATATTCTAAATAACGCAGTCCACCGTGAATCAAACGAGTTGACCAGCTAGAGCTACCACTAGCGAAATCTCCTTTTTCAATTAAAATCGTCTTTAAGCCTCTTGTAGCTGCATCTCTAGCGACCCCAGCACCGTTAATACCTCCACCAATAACGATCAGGTCATAGTTGGTTTGTTGAATTTGAGAAAAATCTCTCATGATAATATTTAAGTCTTGGTTTGCCTGGATAATGTAATGATAGGAAAGATTAAAATCTTGCTATGGTATCTTTTGATTTCAATTAGGTTTTGTTGTTACTATTTCTAACTCAACTTAGCAAAATGAAATCTGTCTAAGTGTCTATCCAGAGAAGTGAATTTTTATTTTTGTTGCTATGGCAAAGGTCAGCTTACAAGATATTAAACGTATCTATGGTAATGTAACAGCAATTGAAAACATTACCTTTGATGTTCCTGATGGAGAGTTTTGGGTCTTAGTTGGTCCTTCAGGGTGCGGTAAATCTACTATTTTAAGAACGATCGCTGGTCTAGAAACTGCTACTAGTGGCAAATTATATATAGATGACCAGTTAGTTAATGATATTCCTGCGCGTCAGAGAGACATTGCTATGGTGTTTCAAAACTATGCACTCTATCCCCACATGAGTGTAGCGGAAAATCTGGCATTTGGTCTAAAGATGCGTCAAGCAGATCGAGCTACTATTAACCGCCGTATTCAAGAAGTAGCGCGATCGCTAAACATCGAACATCTGTTAAAACGCAAACCCAAACAGCTTTCTGGGGGACAACAACAAAGAGTTGCTTTAGGAAGAGCGATCGCTCGTGAACCCAAAGTATTCTTACTAGATGAACCTTTATCTAACTTAGATGCTCAATTAAGAGACGATACTAGAGCAGAATTAAAACAATTACAAAACCGTGTTGCCATTACTACTATATATGTCACCCACGACCAAGTAGAAGCTATGACCCTAGCTGACCGCATTGTAGTACTCAAAGATGGCAGAATTCAACAAATCGGAACACCCCAAGACATATATCAACATCCAGCCAATCGTATGGTTGCTACTTTCTTAGGTAGTCCACCGATGAATATCTTACCTGTTATCTACACAGACGGTAAATTTATCGCCAATAAGCAAGTAATACCCATTCCTCCTCAACTTCAACAGCAATTGCAACCGACATCAGGAGAACATTTTGATTTAGGAATTCGCCCCGAACATATTACTATTAATAACTCGGAAACTACCAGTGATTTGCAACCATCCCTAAAAATTCAAATTATTACTATTGAACCTTTAGGAAAAGAAATTCTAGTAAAAGGTAAACTTCCTGAGTCTAATACTGCGATAGATGTTTTTGCTGATGCTAATTGGTCAGGAAAACCAGGGGATTATCTAAAAGTCACTCTAGATTCCAACCAATTGTATATTTTCGAGCCTGAGAGTGGAAAAAGGAAAGTTTAATTTGTACTGTTATCTTTTAACCACAAGGCAATTGATTCTTGGTTTTCAGTATCCATCGTTAGACTTTCCATTTTTACAACCACTTCCGTCTCTGCAACTTCTAGCCAGTAGTTATTTAAACCCAGAAAGGTGTACATAACCATAAATGCAGTTCTTTTATTACCATCTAGGAAAGGGTGATTTTTAGCTAAACCATAACCATAAGCTGCTGCTAAATCGAAGATTGTCGGATTACCGTAAGTAAATAAGTGTTTTGGTCTAGCTAAACTAGCACCCAGTAAATTCTTATCCCTAATACCTGGACTTCCACCATGTTGTGCTAGCTGATCTTCATGGATAGCTAATACTATCTTTTCTGTAACCCAAGTAGGCTCTTGCATTATGCTAGCTCTTTCAAAGCATTTCTATACTTGTGGCTACCCTGTTTATATATAGACATGGCTTTCTCAAATTCAGGATCGTATGCTGAAAGTTTTACCCCATCAGGGGTTTCCGTAACAAAAACCGTATCTCCTTCTCCTACTCGCAGTTTTTCTAATATCTCTTTGGGAATGGTTGCACCTAGAGAATTACCAACTTTACGAATTTTGATTTTATACATGATTTCACAGCTTGTGTAATACAAATATTATAACTTAATAGTAATTAAGCCTGTTAAATAGGTATTGAAGTTGATAAATAGCATTATATTTGCTCTGAGCTATTAATTATTGAGTTTTATAGTGCCAAAATGGCAGCTAATTTTGACTAATTAATCTTATTATATAAATATCAGGAGAAATCTTTGTATGGAGTCTCAGGAATCTAATTTAGGGAATCAGCATCAAGAAAAAACTACCAGTAATTTTTCCTCTCAACTTGTCGCCTTTTTCAACTTTCCTTTGATAGTTCTTCTAGTGGGCTCTTTCATTGGGATTATCGGCTTGTTTACCTGGCAACGTGTAGATTGGGTGCAGAAGGCAAACCTTAATCGTGCAGAGGTAATATTTGACCGTCAAGTTAACATTATTGAGAAGATTAATGCTGATGTTGGTTATTATGTTGCGGATGCCAATACAGCGATTGAATCGATTAGAAAAGGACAACCTCAACAGCGAAACACTTATATAGAAAAATATAATCAGCGTCAGGCAAAATGGTTTGCTGTATCAACTTCTGATCAAACACTTCTATTGTTTTACTTTCCCGAATCTGAAAATACACCTCAAGAGGAAAAGCTCTCAGTAAAGTTTGAAGAAATTATAGAAGCAACTTGGGATGTCGATATCAAGCTTCAACTCTATTCACGTAATAGAACTGATAGTAATTATCAAGCAGCTAGAAAAGCGACTGATTTTGTCGTAGAAAAACTGAATAATTTTAATTTACTATGCCACAAAAAGATGAAAACTAGGGAGAGTTGGAGAACTACTTTCTTTAGAGAAATGAAATAGCTAGCATCCCTTCTAATTTTCCTTATTTTATAGGCTAAAATCTGGTTGTCATCAAAGTTGTCCTTACACCTGTCATCACCATTATAACCACCTTTGGTAATACTAGTTGCTTCAAAAGTAACCTAGTGAGAGTATCATCAAATCAATTCTCTTAAGATGCCCAATTAATATACTGACAATTAACCAAGAAATTAGGTCAACAAGGACTTAAACTACCATCATCTGCACCAGAATTAACCCCATCCGCTCATTTCCAGACCGATTTTCCGCTGCACAAAAGCTAAAATGGTAATGTTGTCAAACTCTTTCCCTGTTTTATCGGGCATCAAATTATGTCAACCTTATATGAGAAGTTGGGAAGCGAAAAGACAGTTAAACTAGTCGTCGAAAAATTTTATGAACGAGTTTTAAACGATGACAGAATCAAGCATTTCTTCGAGGGAGTGGATATGTTCAAACAGAAAATTCACCAACTCGACTTCCTGACCTATGCTTTTGAAGGCTCTGAGCGTTATCGCGGTTCCACTATGAGAGAAGTACATAAGAAGTTGGTTCGACAAAAAGGACTTAGTGATGAACACTTTAATGCTTTTGTCGAAGACTTAGTTGAAACTCTTAAAGAGCTAGAAATTTCTCCAGCTTTAATTGAAGAAGCTGTAGCGGTAGCTGGCTCTGTCGAACATCGCAACGAGGTGCTTAACAGAAAATCTACTGCAAAATCAAACTGGACAGAAGAATCTAAAAACCAGTGAACGGTTACAGCTTTTTGCTCTTATTTGGTTCGTCCCGATTGAGTACCACGATCCCGATGTTTGAATTGTTTTGCGGGATTGTAAATAGATTTGGGCGGACGTTGTTTGATGAGTTGCTTTTTCTGTTGTGGTAAAGTCTTTTTCATGACTACCTCCTTTGACCAAGAGGTTACACTTATATTCTGGCAAAAAAAAGCCAGATAAAGCGTCAATTTGTAACAGATTATTGATAGGAATTGGGATCAATTAAATAGACTTTGAAAGCTCAATCTAGTACCGACTCCCAAAAGGCGATCGCTTTTCGGGAGTCTTTCCAGTTAGAAGATAAGTTTAAATATTTAAAAAGTTTCTTGGTGGTATTTCTCTTCCCTGATAAAATTTTCGCTCTAGTTGAGCCAGTTTGCACCATACTACAGCAGCAATCAGAGCTATTCCACTGAATCCCCCTGTTGTCCAGATTGCAGATTTTCCTAACCACAAGGCTATTACAGGGCTAATTGTCCAACCAATTATGGCGATCGCAGCTAGCACAACTTTAATCTGCTTAACTCTTTTTAAGGCTTGACGACAACTAGAGCATTTTTTAGTGTGGGAATGATAGCGTTCTAATAATTTTTCTGTTAATGGAGAAGCAGGAAGAGGGCTATTGGGGAAAGGATCGCTATGATATAAATTTACCCATTGATGTAATTCTGAAACATACAAATCTGCTTTGCTAGGTAAATAACAAGCTTGATTGTAATTAAAACTACCTCCATTAGATTCTAGATAACGCTCTTGATAGTGGAGAAAGATTTGATCGTCTTCTAAGATGGCATTTTGACTAATGTGGGAATACCAACGAGGGGAAAGTTTAATAAAAAAAGCAGGAATGGGAGAACTAAACTTGAAGGGGAAACGAGCAAATAGGCGACATTCTCCCTTGCGAATGGGAGTTGCATAAACCACAGTAAGAGTGCGTCCAAACTGTTTTGAAGTTAAGTCATGCCACATTAAGCAGGGCGCAGTAAAAGTAGTGTATTGTGTTCCTAATGCTCCTTTACGCGGTCCTTCTTCCCAAATTCCTTTAAAACCCCATTTTCCTGAATCTGTTACCTTTAATTCTACTGGTGCTGCATTACTGCGATCGCCTACAGTATTATGATGAGTATAGGGAATATGGCTAACATCCAGCACATTCTCTAACAGAGTCAGAGCATCATAAGGAATATCGCGAAAAGTATTAAGACATACCCAATCTGAGTCAGATTCTTGCAGCACATCTACTAGAGGAAGTTCAACGCAACTGCTGTTTTGAGGATTTCCAGCATAGACAAATAATAGTCCTTGGGCTTCTGCGGTGGAGAAAGATTGCACACAGGCTCTTTTAGCGGTTTCTGCTTTCCCTTCTGCTGCTTGTTGAGGAATATACTTGCAATTACCATTTCCTTCAAATCCCCAACCGTGATAAGGACACTCTATATGTCCTTGCTCGTTAATTCTACCCTCACTCAAAGGTGCAAGACGATGAGGACATTGATCTCTAAATGCTCGCCAAGTTTGTTCATTACTATCCCACCAAATCACAATATCCATCTCAAGAAGAGTAAACTTTGTGGGTCTGGCTTTGTCTAAATCTTCTAGATAGTGGACAGGATACCAGGCTTCGGCTGGGTCAAATTTGGTGGGGTCATCACCCCCAGCAACAAGTAATTCTCTATCTTCTATTGTGTTAATAGTCATGAAGTAGCTCTACGAAGTATGTCTTTTTGTTAACAATTGTTACATACTTTGTTAGCTGTATGATTGTGGGAAAACTTATAACTACTCGAAACTAGATGTCAATATCAAAACAAGAAGCCAAACAATTACTAGAAAGAATGATTTTTGAAGAGATGCAGCCTTCAGACTGGGTACAAGATGTCTGGGACTTAAGTGCAATTCATGGAGAAAGTGCTGCTAAACTCCTTGATGCTTTTGAAGCTCTGATTGAGTGTAGCAGCCCAGAAAAACTGGAAAACTTCGTTCAAAGTCTCTATCTTCAAAGGATGAGAGATGAGGGATGAATGATGAGGAAATCAGAGAAAGGATGAGGGATGAGGGATGAGGGATGGTGGGATACCAGGAAATCAAAGAAAGGATGAGGGATGAATAGACTTTTTGCACCCATTCCTCATTAATCGGTTTAAGAAGACTCCGAAGACAAGGAAGAAATTGATTAAAAATTTACTTTTGCAAGAGGTCTAATGATCAATTATGAGAAAACTGTTTCGTGGTTATTAATAGTCTATTGAATATTTCCTCATCCCTCATCCTTTATCCTTTATCCCTTATCGTTTATCTTCCCAGAATCTCTACCCTGACTGGTACTACTCCACTATGCACCATATTCAAAACCCGAGCAGCACCAGCAGAAACATCAATAATTCTTCCTGGAATAAAGGGACCGCGATCGTTTATTCTTACTATTACAGAGCGACCATTTTTGATGTTAGTAACTCTGACTTTAGTACCAAAAGGCAAACTACGATGAGCAGCAGTTAAAGCATTAGAGTTAAAAATTTCTCCGTTTGCAGTGCGACGACCATGAAAATTGGGTCCATACCAAGAGGCTTTTCCTTGATATACTGCACCAGATACTACACGGTTAATATGGTGAGCAATTTGGTTAGAAGAAGAAATGGGAAAATTAATTTCAGATGCAGACAAAGATACAGAATTAGAGTTATCTAGTTCTAGCTCATTAATCTGAGAAAATTCTTGTTCAATTGTTAAACTCTCACTGGGGATTGTTTGAGAATTGTCCTGGTTTATCACAGATGATTTACTCTGGTTCTGTAGATCCTGGATCGTATGTGCTTTGCCTGGAAGCTGATCTAGGGTCAAAAAGCCAAGGCTGGCACTAAAGGATAATAGGACTGTAGTTACAGAAAATTGATTTTTTTTCATCATAAATTTATAGTTATTTATCGATACAAAAAATTAAAAAAATTGTTTCAATTTCTTATCGATATTACTCCTCGAAAAAGCTTTTTTATAGTTTAATCGCGAATCAAATTACCAAAAAATGGTAAAAATACCGATAATTAAGTTAATAATTGCGATTGATGAACATAAATTGAACAAAATATTTAATCAATGAAATATACATAAATAGTTAAAATACCCCTTGACAAATATAAAGAAATAAAAAACTAGCACTAAGAAATTTGTGAAGATTAAACCACAACAAAGCCAGACTATTAAGCAGAAACAACAGATCAACAAAAGCCAAACTTGTTGAATAATTTATGGTTTCTTATCTATAGTTATTAAGTTGTTTTACAGTTATTTTTATTTACGTAGGATTACAGATGGATTACAAAGACGCTGGTGTTGATATTGAAGCAGGAAGAGATTTTGTTACTCAAATTCGTCAAGATGTACAAAGTACTTATCGCTCCGAGGTTTTGGGGGGATTAGGAGGTTTTGGTGGTTGTTTCCAGTTACCTTCTGGTTATCAACAACCCATATTAGTATCGGGGACAGATGGGGTAGGAACAAAACTCAAAATTGCTCAAGAATTAAATCGTCATGACACAGTGGGTATTGATTTGGTTGCCATGTGTGTTAATGATATTCTCACTTCAGGTGCAGAGCCTCTATTTTTCCTTGACTATTTAGCTACAGGAAAACTCAATCCTCAACAACTAGCAGATGTAGTAAAAGGTATCGCACAGGGTTGTCGTCTCAGTGGTTGCGCTTTATTGGGGGGAGAAACCGCAGAAATGCCTGGTTTTTATCAGTTGGGAGAGTATGATATTGCAGGTTTTTGTGTGGGAGTAGTGGAAAAAAGTCAGTTACTAGATGGCTCTAAGATTCAAGTAGGAGATGTGGCGATCGCATTATCTAGTACAGGTGTTCACAGTAACGGCTTTAGTTTAGTCAGAAAAATTGTGGCATCTTTGAACATATCTTGGGACTATTCGCCAAAAATATTGGGAGGACAAACATTAGGAGAAGCCTTAATCACTCCTACTCGAATTTATGTGCAACCCATACTAGAAGCTTTACGAGGAGAAATAGAAATTCATGGTATGGCACATATTACTGGTGGTGGTTTACCTGAAAACTTACCCCGTTGTCTAGGTCAGAATCAGTCTATTAAAGTTGATCTTGATAGCTGGGAAGTACTCCCTATTTTCCGATGGCTAGCAGAAGTAGGTCAAGTATCTCCAGAAGCAATGCTAGAAACTTTTAATATGGGTATTGGTTTTGTGGTAATTGTTCCAGCAGAACAAGCTGATTTAACTCGCAATTGGTTTGAAGTTCGGAATATTCCCTCTTATAAAATAGGGGAAGTTACCCCAGGAAACGGTACTTTTGACTGGTGACGTACCCGACGCTCACCGCTTGCGGTACAGACGCGGGCTTCTTAGTCCCTTCGCTCTTGAAGAGAGAAGAACTTCGGAAAGTGGTACTCGGTTATCTTTCCCACTACCGCGTTTTATACAGAGGAACACGCCCAGCCCCTGTTTTTGTAGAGAAGAAAAAACTTTCTACCCACTCGATTTCCCAATAGACTTTTACGCTCCCAAGGAAATGTTCGAGAATTCTGGTTCACAACCCGTGTCTATTTTATTTTCCTGGTGCAATTGTCCGATTCCGCTATTACGAGCGGATGTCGGATTGTAAGTAGTATACAACGCTCTTTACCTTTGTTTTATGAAGATACAGATTCAAAAAAATTGTCAAGTTATGACCGATAAACCCTGCGTCCGCTTTCTCACCGAAGGTCGCGGAGCGACCCAGACATTCGTGCTATCCCACAGAATGCTGGGCTTCTGGCCGACAAAGCTAAAATCCACTGCCTAACTACCAGACTAATACAGGGTTTATATTAACTGTCGGAGTCTCATCATAGATGTCACTTTACTATGATTTAGGTTAAGTTTGAATAGCAAAATTAGAGAGATTCTGACATAGCAAAACTATTCTGCGGTAATTTAATTTTTCAGACCGCTAGAATTACTACTCTAGTTTTTCACGTTCCTATTCTCTATTAATAGTGCTGTCTTTCTGCAATCAATATGTAATAAAAATATGGGTGTAGTTTTAGAAATCGGTGACCGAGTTTATACAGCAGAGGATTTAGCTCCTTTGCTCACAGAATATCAAATGTTGCCCAAATTAGCTCAAGAAATTATCATCGATGATGCGATCGCTGATGTAGAATGTTCAGAGCAAGAGCAGACTTTAGCATACAATCAATTTTGTCAGCAACACCAAATCTCAAGTGAAGAACAGATCGAAACTTGGTTAAAAAGACAAGGTTTAAATCAAGAGCAATTACAAAAGATTATTATAAGAAGAGTCAAAATTGATAAATATAAAGAGGAAAATTGGGGTAATAAAGTAGAACAATATTTTCTACAACGAAAATCCCAGCTAGACCGAGTTGTCTATTCTTTAATTAGAATTGACCGAGCGGAATTAGCCCAAGAATTATATTTTCGCATTCAAGAAGGAGAAAGTACTTTCCGTGAGCTAGCCATGGAATATTCTCAAGGTTCAGAAGCTCAAACAGGTGGACTCATTGGACCAGTAGAAATGAATGCACCCCATCCCAAAATTGCTCAAATTATCTCTACTTGTCAACCAGGTCAATTGATTCCACCGACTCGTGTAGGAGAATGGATAGTCATTATCAGACTAGAAAATTTCCTCTCAGCCAAATTAGATCCCCCTACTCGACAGAGAATGCTTGATGAATTATTCCGTCAATGGCTTAATTCCGAAATCGAGCAAAAAGTATCTTTTTCTCCATTTCAATCACCAGTTCAGCTTACTTAAAACATGAGTAATACAAGTACAACTAAACTTGTCGAACAATTCTTGTCTCTTGTTCCTCAATTTAATCAACTCCCTCAAGAAGAAATTACTAGACTTGCCAACAATCTGCAACCTCTGAGATATGGGATTGGGAAAGTAATGATCATGCGGGAAAAAATGCAGGGACAAGTCGCTATTATCTCCGAAGGAGAAGTGCGAATCCTTGGTTACGACCCCCGTACCAAAATGCCCACCACTGTGGATAAACTGAAACCAGGGCAAATCATAGGCTGGATTAACCTGGCGAGGAATATACCCTGTGAAACAGCTATGGCTAGTACAGAAGTTGTCTGTCTAGCTCTAGAGAATGACTATTTTCTGGAACTTTTAGATAAATACCCTCATTTACGGCAAGAATTTCGCGATCGCCCTGCTAATATAGAAATATTCGATCTTCTGGGAATTCAGTTAGAAAAAGAAGCTCAAGGAGATTGGGAACTAAAAAATCTCGCAATAGAAGCAGCCGAAGCATCAGAAATTTACTACCTACCCCCAGGAGAGCATGAATTAAGCTCAGAACTGACTCAACCCCTATTAGACAATAATCGCATTTGGTTAGTTAGTGGTGGGGGTAAGATTGAGGAATTTCCAGTAGGCACCCGCTTAGAATTTACTAAAGATCGTCGTTCCATAGTCGTTACAGGAGATAAACCTGCTCGTCTATTATCTATTCCTCGTAGTATATGGTTCAAAAGCGAGGTTAACCAGACAGAAGAAGCAATAGTTCCTGTATCACCCTCCTCTATTTCCAGTACTACTACTTCCGCCATTGAATGGGGAGAAGAGGTTGCAGAAGCAGAAGAACCACTACCTGTAGTTGTTATCGAAGAAGGGGAAGAGGATGCTAGTAAAAAACAAGATTATCCTTTCTATGCAGGTAGAACGACCTTAGATGTGGGTGTGGCTTGCTTTCAAATGTTGAGCAAGTACTTTAATATGCCCTTCCGCAAAGAGGTAATCCGTCGTGTTCTTTCCGAACAACTCCAAAGAACAGGTATTTTATCTTTACCTTTATGTGGTGCAGTATCAGAGTTGATGGGCTTAAATCCCCAACTAATTAATATCCCTGCAAAAGCTTTCACCCGTCTAGAAGGTCCTTGTTTAGTACGTTGGCAGGATAGCTTGGCTCTAGTGTATGCCATCAGTGAACGAGAGTTAGTTATCGCTGTACCCGAATTAGGATTACGTCGCTATAAACCTGATGATTTTATTTCCACTTGGGGTGATGGTGGAGAAGTACTTTTACTACAAAAAACTAAAGAAACGCCTCAAGAACGTTTTGGCTTGAGTTGGTTTTTACCCTCTTTATACAAGTACAAGCGAGTTTTAATTGAAGTATTTGTAGCTTCTTTCTTCGTTCAGCTATTTGCTCTAGCCAACCCATTAATGATTCAGGTGATCATCGACAGGGTAATTAGCCAAAATAGTGTTGATACCCTAGGTTATCTGGTTTTCTTCCTAATTACTCTCAACGTCTTTGAAGCCTTACTAACAACTCTTAGAACCTATCTTTTCGTTGACACCACCAATCGCATTGACCTGGCTCTAGGTTCAGAAATTATCGATCATATGCTGCGTCTGCCATTGCGCTATTTTGAACGGCGACCAGTAGGGGAAATTTCGACCCGTGTTAATGAATTAGAGAAAATTCGTCAGTTTTTGACAGGAACAGCCCTCACAGTAGTACTGGATTCAGTATTTTCTGTGGTTTATATTGCGGTAATGCTGTTATATAGCCCTTTGCTGACGGCAGTTTCTTTGGGTATTATTCCTATTTTTATTGCGCTAACTCTAATCTTCTCTCCCACTATCAGAAGACAATTACGAGTTAAAGCAGAACGAAATGCTGAAACTCAATCCTATCTTGTAGAGGTACTTACAGGAATTCAAACTGTTAAAGCACAAAATATTGAGTTACGTTCTCGTTGGCAATGGCAAGAACGCTATGCTCGTTACATCTCTACTGGGTTTAAAACCGTAATTACTTCTACTTTGGCTAGTTCTGCTAGTGGCTTCTTAAACAAGCTTTCCCGTGTCTTAATCATTGGGATGGGTGCTTATCTGGTACTAGATGGCAAACTAACTTTGGGTCAGATAATTGCTTTTAGGATTATTTCTGGTTATGTAACTTCTCCCATTATGCGCTTGGCTCAGTTGTGGCAAAATTTCCAAGAAACCGCATTATCCTTAGAACGTTTAGCAGATATCGTCGATCATCCAGAAGAAGGAGAACAAGACCGCAATAATATTCCTATGCCAGCTATTAAAGGGGCAGTTAAATATGAAAATCTCTCATTCAGGTTTAAAAACACTGGTCCCCTGCAACTTAATAAGGTAAATCTGGATATTCCCCCTGGAACTTTCACTGCCATAGTAGGACAAAGTGGTGCTGGTAAGAGTACCCTCACTAAATTGATTTCTCGCTTGTATGAGCCAGAATCAGGCAGGATTCTCATTGATAGCTATGATATCAACCGTGTGGAACTGTATTCTTTACGCCGTCAAATTGGAGTAGTACCCCAAGAAACTCTCTTGTTTGAAGGAACAATCATGGAGAATATCGCTCTAACTAACCCTGATGCCACAACAGAAGAAATTATCGCTGCTGCTCAAATTGCTGCTGCTCACGAATTTATCATGGGCTTACCTAATGGTTACAATACCAGGGTAGGGGAACGGGGTTCTGCTTTATCTGGAGGACAACGACAAAGGATTGCGATCGCTCGTACTATCCTACAACAACCTGCTATGTTAGTCATGGATGAGGCGACTAGTGCCTTAGACTACAATACAGAACAACAAGTATCCCGCAATCTTAAGGAAGCTCTTAAAGGTCGCACTGTATTTTTTATCACCCACCGTCTGGGAACAATCAAAAATGCAGATGTTATCGTGATGATGGACGCAGGTTCAGTGGTAGAGCAAGGTACTCACGAAGAGTTAATGGCTTTGAGAGGTCGTTACTACTATCTCTATCAGCAACAAGAGTCCTCTGTCTAAGTCCTTAGTTTTTGATTAAGACAGATGTTAGTTATTAGCTTTTGGCTATTAATCAATAAGGGGTTTGGCGATGCCAAACCCCTTTGTATTAAATACTTGAAAAAGAAGAAAAAGACCTTGGGAGTCTTTCCGTGTTTCGACCCCAAAGCCTTTCTCTTTTACACTTACTCCTCACACAATTAATAGTATAGGGAGCTTACTAGAAAGTCTGGGATTATTTAGTGACACTTTACCAATTGTCATATTGTTGTGGTTAGTGGTTACTGGTTAGTGGTGAGTGAGGGCGAACGGTTTGCACCCGTAAAGTTGTTACTTACACATAAAACTATCCGCCCCCACAGGTAACGATCGCTTTGGTCTAATAATAATAGCCAAAAAAATCATTAGTTTGTGGGGGCGGTCTAGTGGGGTCTTCTAGTTGAAGCCTGACTGCCGAGTGGAACTCAAGCAGACACTTATTTAACTTCCGAAGAAGTTATTGGGCGGTTGCTAGAGAACAGCCTCGGCGCACAGCCGACTACCATCAACTAGGAGACCCATGCTTTTACTACTTTCTATCATGGGCATCACCTCCTATATCCCTAAACGGTTTTGTTTGTCACTGATAGACATCATAACTGATTTCTATAATTTAGGCAAGATTTGAGCCATCTTTGGGGTAAAAATTTAGACTCACCAAAATGAAGATGAATATAAGAAGCATGAATTTGTTTGATTTGCCAACCTTCATAGGATATCTGAGTCTGGCTACTGATGCCTTGAGTTTGCCATAAGGGATATTGAGGCAAAATATCTAATTGAGAACGATGGAATTCATGTCCCCAAAGGCTAGAACAAGAGGATGGAGCAACTAAACAACTTTCTTTTAGGGGGCTGGCTTGACGATAACCGAGAGTTAAACGCTGACTCATTCTAGCTGTGGTGGGAATTGCGCCTACCATTTCCCAATCTTTGCCTTGAAAATCAACTAGGCGATCGCATAAATACATTAATCCACCACATTCGCTATAGATCGGCATTGCTGAAACCACGGCTTGATAGACTTGTTGGCGTACAGCATAATTAGCACTAAGTTCTTCGGCAAAAACTTCAGGAAATCCCCCACCAAAATACATTCCTGCAATATCTGGGGGCAATTTTTGGTCTTCTAGGGGACTCCAAAAGATTAATTCTGCTCCCAATTCTTCGAGAATGTCTAGATTATCTTGGTAGTAGAAGTTAAAAGCGCGATCGCGTGCTACGGCAATTTTAATTTTTGATTCAAATTTGTCACAGAATGCTGACGGGGTAATAGAAGTTTGGTTATCACTTTTGAGTAGAGGTAATAGTAAATCCCAGTTAAAGCAAGTTTTTGCCAGTGTTGCCAGTTTTTCCGCGATAGATGTCATTTGTGGTAGTTCTGCTGTCGGTACAAGCCCTAAATGGCGGTCAGGGATAGAAATATCTTGATTGCGGAATAGTACCCCTAAAATTGGCATTTTAATTCTTGCTAAAGCAGATTTCAGTAATCTTAAATGGCGATCGCTTGCTACTTTGTTTAAAATTACTCCAGCAACTTGAACTTGAGGATCGAGACGAGAATAGCCGTAAGCGATCGCAGCTACCGAGCCAGATAAACGAGAACAGTCAATAACTATAGCGACAGGAAGCTTGAGAATTCTGGCAACATGGGCGGTACTAGCATAATCTTCCATTGAAGACTGAAATTTTACCCCATCAAATAATCCCATCACCCCTTCTATCACCACATAATCTGCTCCTTGAGAGTGGCGAGTAAAGCAAGATTGCACATAATTAGGAGAAGTTAGAATTGGATCGAGATTGCGAGACGGAATCCCTGTTATAGCAGTATGAAACATCGGATCGATGTAATCAGGACCCACTTTAAAAGCTTGAACTCTGTAACCTTGAGCGGAAAGAAACGCCAGTAATGCCAAAGTGAGAGTTGTTTTACCTACTCCCGAGCGTTCTCCTGCAATAATTAAACCCATTTTTCATCTTGGTTGGTGGTTAGCGGTAACTTCTACCAATAGAGAGCTTGTATAAATGCTTTACTGGTTGACGAGTAAAGCGATCGCTATGAGAAAAGAATTATTAGTGAGTTAAATGTTGATTTAATTTTTGCACTAATGAGATAACATTGGGTTCTTTATTGATTCCAGTATGATTACCAGGAATGATATAAGTATTTAATTCTCCCTGAAAAAAATTATTCCAACCACCTTGAAGAAATAAGGGAGAATATAATGTTCCTTGCCTAGCAAGAAAAAGAGTTACTTTACCAGAGTAAGATTCTGGGCGATAGTAAGCCATTGCTGATTTTAAAGAATTGAGAATTTCTGCTTCATAATGCTCATTAGCTTGCTGTAAATTGGATTTACTTGGGGTTTGCGTTGTAGGTTTCGCAGCAAATTTGGAACTGATTTTAGCAACAACTTTAGTTAAGATATTTTGGATAGATGTAATTTTTTCCTGAGAATTGTACTTCTTGAATCTATTGGCGTAATTCAAAGCTTTGAGCCAATATTTATAGCCAAATTTGAGCAAGATAGCTTGATAATGCTGATAAACAGGGTCAAAAGCTTTGGTTTGAATTAAAGTTAAATTCGCTACTTTTTGTCCTTGAGCTTGTAGTTGTCGAGCAATTTCTAAAGCGACATAGCCACCTACACAATAACCACCAATATAATATTCTCCTTCTGGTTGAATTTTTCTAATTTCTTGGACATAATGAGCAGCTAAAGCTTTCACAAAAGTCTCTGGTCTTTCTACTTTTGTCCAGACAGTAAGATTATATACAGGCAAATCTGTGGGTAAATGTTTAGCTAAGTCTCCTAAAAGATAGACGAAAAATAAAGGTTTTCTTTGGTTGGGATTTCCTGATTTTTCTAACATTACTAGTGATTTATCCCCTAATGCTCTTTTTTTGCGGATAGTACTTGCTAAGAGCATATTTTGTTCTTTTTCGGTAAGTTTATACAAAGAGAAGGAATTAGAAATAGAAGAGAGAGATTTTTCTCTAGTTGTTGGTTTTTGTTGAAGTTTGTCAATGGCTTCTGCTAATTGTTCAATAGTTGATAATTGGAAAAAAGTACTTACAGGAATTTTTTGTTTAAAGGCTGTTTCAACAGCAGATACTAAACGAATAGAGAGTAAAGAATTACCTCCTATGGCAAAGAAATCATCTTTAACACTTATGGCAGGAACATTTAAGATTTGTTGCCAAATTTGAGCTAGTTTGGCTTCTAAATAGTTACGAGGAGCAATATTTTCAGGAGCTAATTCGGTGGTATTAAATTTAGCTGTTGGTAATGCTTGACGCTGCACCTTACCATTTGGAGATAGGGGAAACTGCTTTAAGAATAAGTAATTACGAGGAATCATATAGCTAGGTAAGTTGTTCGCTAAAAATTCTTGTAATTGTTTGCTACTAGGTTGATTATTTTCGTTAGATATTAGGTAAGCAACCAGTTTTTTATCTCCTGAAATAGCTTCTTTGGCTAAAACAATTGCATCTTTAATTTGGGGATGTTTGACTAACATTGCTTCTATTTCCCCTAATTCAAGACGAAAGCCTCGAATTTTAACTTGATTATCAATTCTGCCTATAAATTCAAGATTGCCATTATCTAGATAGCGTACTAAATCACCCGTTTTATATAATTTTCCTGGACCATAAGGATTATTAATAAATCGTTCTTGATTGAATCGAGGACGATTAAAATAACTCTGTGCTAATCCATCTCCAGCAATATATAATTCCCCTGGAATACCAATAGGGACTGGTTGCAAATAGGAATCTAAAATATAAACTTGAGTATTAGCAATCGGTTTACCGATAGGAATTGAAGTACAATTTTCATCTAATTGATGGATGGGATAACAGCAAGTAAAAGTAGTATTTTCTGTAGGACCATAACCATTAATTAGTTGACAATTATCGAGGTTTTCTAGTACTTTCTGGACATGAGGTACAGATAAAACATCTCCTCCTGCTAATAACTGCTTGATTGGCTGTAAAGCGGTGATATGTTCATCTACTACTAAATGAAATAAAGCTGCGGTTAACCACAAGAAAGTAACTTGATGCTGCTGAATAATTTGAGCTAATTTTTCTAAAGTAGGAGTGCGCTCTGGATATAAAATAAGTTTTGCACCGTTAAGTAAACTGCCCCAAATTTCTAAAGTTGCAGCATCAAAAGATATAGGTGCTAGCTGTAAAAATACCTGTTGAGAATCAAATTGAGCATAGTTAGTATTTTTCACTAACCTGACTACGCCTCGATGCTTTATACATACTCCTTTAGGCTTTCCTGTAGAACCAGAAGTATACATGATGTAAGCTAAATCATCTGGTTTTACCTCTTTATCAAGATTATTATCTGGTTGTTGAGCAATCTTATCCCAATCTCTATCTATGCAAATTCGATTATGAAATTGATTGTCAAATCTGTGGGATAAAGAAGTATTAGTTAACAAGACTTTTACTTCTGGCTCTGAAAGCATAAAATTGAGGCGTTCTTGAGGATAAGTAGTATCTAAAGGTAAATAGACACCGCCCGTTTTGAGAATAGCTAGTAAACTAATTATGCTGTCACAAGAGCGTTCTAAACAAATCCCTACTGTATCCCCTGATTGTATGCCAACGCTTTGCAAGTATCTCCCTAACTGATTTGCTTTACTGTTTAATTGTTGGTAAGTAAGTTTCTGTTCATTGTAAACTAGAGCAATTGAATCAGGATTTTTAGTGACTTGTATCTCAAATAACTTATTAATAGACTTTTGAGGATAGTTAGTCTGAGTTTGATTCCAATTTACTAATATTTGCTGCTGTTCTGCTTCAGTTAGTAGCGGTAACTGATAAATTGCTTGAGTTGGTTGAGTCACAATTCCTTGTAGTAAAATCTGGAAATGGCTGACCATCCGTTGAATTGTTGTAGCTTTAAATAAATCCGTACTGTAAGAAATCCGTCCTTTGATTCCTATGGTAGTTTCTTCTAAATATAGAGCTAAATCAAATTTTGCTGTTTCTTGTTTTAGGTTTAAGGGCGTAACTTCTAAGTCAGATAGTGTTAGCGTTTCAGAGGCATTTTGCAGCATGAAAGCAACATGAAACAGAGGAGTATAACGGGAATCTCTTTGAGGTTTTAATTCTTCAACTAATTTCTCAAAAGGTATGTCTTGATGTTCATAGGCTTGTAAAGCAGTTTGTTTAACTTGATTGAGTAAGGTAGTAAAATTCTCTTCTGGGTTTACTTGGCTACGTAAAACTAAAGTATTCACAAAAAAGCCAATTAAATCTGCTATTTCTGGTTGATTTCTTCCTGCAATGGGTGAGCCAACTATAATATCTGTTTGATTGGTATAGCGATGCAATAGTACTTTAAATGCTGTCAGCAGCGTCATAAATAAAGTGCTTTCTTGCTGTTGACTAAGTTGTTTTAGTTGTGTGGCTAGTTCTGCATCTATTTCAAAGATTTCTCTTGCACCTTTGTAACTAATAACTTTAGGGCGAGGATAATCTGTAGGTAGTTGTAATCGGGGTAAATCTCCAGCTAGTTTGTTGCGCCAATAAGTAAATTGATATTTAATATTATCCTGTTGTAAGTATTGTCTTTGCCAATAAGCAAAATCTGCGTATTGAATGGGTAAGGGTCTAAGGGGTGGAGTGTCAGAATTACAATAGGCTGAATAAAGTGCAGATAACTCACGATAAAAAATATCTTTTGACCAACCATCGAAGGCAATATGATGGATATTAATCACTAACCAGTGCTGATGCTTATTAAGACGAATTAATTTAACTTTGAGTAAAGGTGTAAAGGTTATATCAAAAGTTTCTCTGGCTACTTCTTGAACAATTTGTTGTGCTTGAGTTTCCGCCTTGGCTTCTCCATAGTTGCTTAAATCAATGACAGGAATATCTATTTTTATATGAGGTGTAATTACCTGTTGGGTTTCTCCTTCTACTGCAATTAAACTGGTACGTAATACTTCATGACGTTGTAGAATCTGATTCAGACTGGCGTTTAGAGCAGTAATATTTAAAGCACCTAAGATCCTAAAAGCAAAAGGTATATTATAAGTACTCTTACCTGGTTCTAATTGTTCTAAAAACCAGAGCCTACTTTGGGCAAAAGAAAGAGGTAAGTTATCTTCTCTAGCTCTGGGTATAATCCCTTCAGAATTAGTTTTCTCTAATCTGGCTATTTCTTGGCTTAATTCTCTTATTGTGGGAAATTCAAAGATCTTGTTGAGAGATAGCTCTATTTTTAACTTTTGAGAAATCCGAGATACTAATTGTACAGCTAAGAGAGAATGCCCCCCTAGATTATTAAAGAAATTATCTTCTATGCTTATTCTGTCTAACTTTAAAACATTAGTCCAAATTTTAGCTAACTGAGTTTCTATTTCTGTACTAGGAGCAATGTAATTTTTATCAGTTTGTCTTACTGTGAAATCTGGATTAGGTAGATTACGCCGATCTATTTTTCCATTAGTAGTTAAAGGAAGAGTATCTAAAGAAATAAAAACAGAAGGGATAGCATATTCTGGAAGTCTGGAGCTTAAATAATTTCTAATCTCTTCAATTTCTACTTTATGAGCTTGATTAGGGACATAATAGGCGACTAAACGTAAATCACCTGGGTTGACTTCGGTACTGATAACAACTGTCTCTTTAATAAGAGAATAAGTTAGTAAAATTGCTTCAATTTCTCCTAATTCAACTCTAAAACCTCTAATTTTTACTTGATTATCAACTCTGCCTAAAAACTGAATATTGCCATCAGCTAAATATAAAGCTTTATCCCCTGTTTTATATAATATAGAGGAGGTGTTAAATGGATTGTTGATAAATTTTTCTCTAGTTAATTCTGGAGGATTGAGATAACCTCTAGATAATCCCTTTCCAGTAATATAAAGTTCCCCAGGAATACCCATAGGTAATAGTTGCAAATTGCGATCGAGAATGTAACACTCTAAATTAGCTAAAGGTTTACCAATTGGAATATCAATATCCGTAGCAGTATTAGTAGTAATTTTATAAGCTGTTGTGACTACTGTACTTTCTGTGGGACCATAGGTGTTAATTAATTCAGGATAGTCTCCTACATATTGTTGCCATAACGCTACTTTATAAGCTAAGGCTTTTTCTCCCCCAATAATGACTAAACGCAGAGATGGAGGTAATGATAGTTTATTTGTAGTTAAATCGTTGGTAAGTTGATGCCAATAAGCGGTGGGTAAATCTAAAACAGTAATATTCCAAGTTTGACACTGTTTTAAAAACTTAGCACTAGAACTTAGCATCTCTTCTGTTCTTAAGACTAAAGTAGCACCAACAGTTAGACAAGTGTAAATTTCTTCGATCGCTGTATCAAAACCAATGGAAGCAAATTGTAAGATAGTATCACTGTGAGTAATCTGATATTGTGCGATCGCAGCTTGAACAAAATTAACTAATGATTGATGTTCTATGGCTACTCCTTTAGGCTTTCCTGTCGAACCAGAAGTGTAAATTACATAAACTAAATTATTGGTTTTTACTTCACTTACTACATTTTCTTGACTATAAGTTGCTATTTGATGCCAATCTGTATCTAAACAAATAACCGATTGGCACTGGAATGAACTGTTATGTAAATGAAATTTTGTAATTAATATTTCTATTTGAGAATCTTTTAAAATATAATCTAAACGTTCTTGGGGATAATTAGGGTCTAAAGGGAGATACGCACCACCAGCTTTGAGAATTCCTAATAAACTAATAACCATTTCTAACGAACGTTCGATACAGATACCTACTAAAGTTTCTGGTTTTACTCCTAAAGATTGTAGGTAATGAGCGAATTGATTAGCACGATTATTTAACTCTCTGTAGGTTAATTTTTTATCCTTATAAACAACAGCTATAGCATCTGGAGTTTTTGCTACTTGTGCTTCAAATAATTGGTGGATACACTTATCTTGAGGGTAATCAGCTTTACTGTTATTCCAATCGATTAGTATTTGCTGTTTTTCTGCTTGAGTCAGTAATGGTAAATGCTGAATTTTACTGTCTGGCTGAGTAACAATTCCTTCTAATATAGTCTGGAAATGTCCAGCCATACGCTCGATAGTAATTGAGTTAAACAAATCACTATTATATTTAATAATACATAATAATTTATTGTTATTTTCTTCAATCTCTAATGCCAAGTCTAGCATTACAGAATCTAAATTACAGTAAAAATTTTTAATTTCTAAATCTGGGATGCTCAACGCTGCTTTAGGCATATTTCTCAGTTGAAACAATACCTGAAATACTGAATTAATATTGATATTACGTTGAATATTAAGAGTTTCAATTAATTTATCAAATGGAATATCTTTATTACTTTGTGCATCTAAAGTAATCTGACATATTTGTGCTAAAAATTGCTTAAACGTAAGATCGGGATTAATTTTAGTTCTAATAGCTAAAGTATTAATAAAAATACCGATTAAAAATTCTGTTTTAGCGCGATCGCGTCCTGCAATGGGAGAGCCTATGATAATATCTTGTTGGTTAGTATAGCGATATAGTAAGACCTTAAAAGCAGCGAGTAAGGTCATATATAAAGTAGTATTGTCTCTTAGGCTTAAAGCTTTTAAAGATTTAGTTATTTCTGGAGATAAATTAAGACAAACTCGACCGCCATTAAAGGTTTGTGTTCCTCCTCTAGGTCGATCTGTGGGTAAATCTAAGACGGGTAATTCTCCTTGTAGTTGTTGTTGCCAATAGGCTAATTGAGAATCAAATACACCATCTTTTAATTGTTTTTGTTGCCAAATAGCAAAGTCAGCATATTGAATTGATAACTCTGGTAGAGGCGATAATTTACCTGGAATAAAAGCAGCGTATAAAGAGTTTAATTCTGTTAAAAATACTTCTGCTGACCAACCATCAAAAATAATATGATGAAAATTAAGTAACAGTATATGTTCGTTTGATTTTAATTTTAAGATACTAGCTTGAATTAAAGGTAATTTGCTTAAATCAAAAGTATATTTTGCTGCTTTGATAGCTAATTCTGTAACTTTGTTTTCTTGTTCTGCATCAGATAAATTGGAAAGATTGATTACAGGTAAGTCTAAAGTTAGATTATTATGTATTTTTTGTTTTGGGATACCATTGTTGTCAGCAGGAAAACTGGTTCTTAAAATTTCATGACGACGTATAATTTCATTAATACTTTGCTGTAAGACTTGAAGCTCTAACTTGCCGATTAAACTTAAGTTAGTCGGACGATTATAAGCTGGATTTCCTGGATCAAACTTATCTAATAACCACATTCGCATTTGAGCAGAAGATAAGGGGATTTTACTCTGTCTATCTCTGTCAGGAATGATCTCGCGCTGAGAATTACTAATATTTCTTTGTTTGAGTTTTTGTTCTAAAAGTTTACGTTTAGCTGGAGGTAGTTTAGCAATTCTATCGTAGATATTTGTCATTTTATTGATTATTTATCGCTGCTCGAAAACTTTGTAATGGATTTAAGATTTAAAATAAGTAATACTTGAGGAAAAATATTAGTACTACCAATTAAAAACTTTATAGCCATCATCAATATCTACTAAAATTAAATGATTCGGTAGAATAGTTTTGACTCTTTGCACAAAGGCTACAATATCAGACCAAGCAATAAAACCAATATCGGGTAAACCATAGTAACTAGCAGCAAAGCTAAAACTACTAATAAAAATTCCGTCGTAATATTTACCTGCGATCGCAGCAAAAAAAACATCATATACTCCAATAAAAGGAATAATCTCTCTGTTAGCTAATTCCTGTTTTAAATTCATTGTTTATTTGATTACCTAAAATTGATAGACTTTGAGCAAAAATTAATATTTAAGCTCTATTATCTAAAAAAAAGCTAATATAGCTTAAATCTTCTCACTTAAAATTTCTGCTTCTGCATCACTTAAAGTTTCTAATTCTGCTAACATTTTTTCAACAGAATCAGATTCTAAATTTTGCGCTTGCGCTTCAGTAATTTTGATTGCCATACTTGCTAAAGTAGGTTGTTGAAAGAAAATCAAAAAAGATAATTCAACTCCCATATTTTCTCTAACGCGGTTGACAATTTGAGCAGCTAAAATCGAATCTCCTCCTAGTTGGAAAAAATTATCGTGAATTCCAATTCGCTCAATGTCTAAAACTGCTGCCCAAATGCTAGCTAAATCTGCTTCAATACCAGTACGACCCGCAACATATTCTGCTCTAGCTACATCGGGATTAGTGGCGGTTAAACCTAATTTATTGGCTAAACCAATGCGTTGTCTTTTGCCTGTTGCACCTTTGGGAATTTCCTCTAAAAATAAAATAACTCTGGGTACTTTGTAATCTGCTAATTTGGTAGCTGTAAATTCTTTAAGCTCTAATTCTGTAGCGGATTGATTGGCTTTTAATACAATAGCTGCTGCGACATCTTCTCCTAATAAGGTGTGAGGTGCAGCAAAAGTAACAACTTGCTCCACCGCAGGATGATCTAAGAGTACTTCATCGACTTCTCTCGGAGATATCTTTTCCCCTCCACGATTGATAATTTCTTTAATCCTACCCTTGAGATAAAGATAACCCTCTGTGTCTAAGCTGCCCAAATCGCCAGTGCGAAACCAACCCTTAGTAAAAGACTTAGCATTGGCTTCTGGATTATTTTCGTAACCTAGGGTGACATTTGCACCTTTGATTACTACTTCTCCCACAGTTTCCTTCGGCAAAATATTACCCCCCTCATCCATAATCGCCAACTCTAACCCTGCTGCAATTCCTACTGAACCTGGTTTACGAGTCTGGGGTGGTAAAGGATTGCTTGCCATTTGGTGCGAAGCTTCCGTCATCCCATAGGCTTCAATCACAGGTGCATTAAAAGTGGTTTCTAATTCTTTAATTATTTGGGGTGGCAAAGGTGCGGAAGAAGAGCGAATCAAACGTAAAGGATTATTAGCAATAATATGGCGATTTGCTTCCGCTCTGGCTAAAATACCCTGATGCATAGTGGGTACAGCGGAATACCAGGTGGGCTGACATTCCTTAATCCAGTTATAAAACTGCGGTGCATAAAATCCTGGCGTGCAAACTACACTAGCTCCTGCTGTCATAGAAGAGAGAAGTACCCCCATCAAACCATGAATATGAAACAATGGCATTACATTTAAACAGCGATCGCTATATTGTAAGTTTAGTGTAGTACGAATATTATTGGCAGAAGTCAATAAATTTTTTTGCGTTAACGGTACAATCTTGGGGCGAGAAGTAGTACCAGAAGTATGTAAAACCAAGGCAATATCATCACTTTGCGCCCAATCGATCTCTAGATCCGAATCTGTAGCAATATCTCCTAAACTAAAGATTCCTGCTGAAGCTGAAATATCGGGTTTTAGCTCAATTACGGGAATATTTTTACTAATGGCTACTTTTTTTGCTGCTTGTGCCACTCCTGACTGCACTATCAAAGCCTTGGCGTTTAAATCAGTCAAATAAAAATCGTATTCCGCCTCACGATAATTTGGATTCAACGGCGCACAAGTGGCACAACTAGAAATAGCTAAAAAACTCACCGCCATCTCTGCACCATTAGGAAGTGCAACAGCAACGCGCTCATTACGGTTAATACCTAAACTTCTTAATTGAAAAGCAATTTTTTGTGTAAATTTACTTAAGTTTTTATAAGTAAGAATTTGTCTTCCTGGTGCTAAAATTGCTGTGCTGTTAGGATATTTATGATTATTATCAGTAATAACACCTTTAATACTTTCAATAACTACTTGATTGGTCAAATTAGATTCAGGATTCATAATAATAAATTGGTCAATAACTCAAGTTTAAAGCTCTAGAAAATAATGTAAGATGCCTTTTTTAGAGGGAGATATTTAGCAAAAGACTATTTTTGACTACTGCTATCTCAAATTAATCAATATTATTCCCAATCTTAATTCTGACTTAGATGAAATGTCACTTAAATAGTTAAACTAATACCAATTATTCATGGAGAATTGGTATTAGTGGGTATCTGGGAATAATGATTCCCCCGAGAGCCTAGTTAGTAGGTGATGAGGTAATTTAGGAATGTTGTTGAATCTATTACACTATTTGGGAATTATAAGTACTGAAGCATATTATAAACTATTATTTTTAATCCGATGAATGATAGTATTACTAGCCCCAAAGAATTGCTAGAGGCTAAATCACAAGAAAGTTGGTCTGGTTGTTGTATTATTTTAGAGTTACAAAATATTTCTGCGGGATGGCAAGTATATTTACACGAAGGAAAATTGCAATATGCTACTAGCAATGTAGAGCAGAGATCGAGATTAAATTATTTATGGCAGCAGTTGTCTGTTAAATTTCCTTTATCAAACATCGAAAATGAAATTTCTGACTATAGACAAATATATCAGTGCTTTGTGGACAATAAAATATCTATTGCTGATGCACAACAAATTTTACTGAAACTTAGTCAGGAAGCTTTAACACAAGTTTTAAGTCTTGGTAAAACCCAAATTCGTTTATCAGATAGTAAATTACCTGGAAAGGTGATAACTTCTTTTTCTTGGCAAAGTCTGATCGATCAAAAACAGATAGAATCTTGGCAGAAAGTTAAGAGTTATCTTAAATCCCCATTGAGCAGTCTTTATCTACCGCAAGATAAAGCTTTTACTTTTTATAAGTATTGGAAAGATTTAATTAAGAATAATCCCCAATTTACTGAGATTATTAGTAACCAAAAAATGTCGGATTGGGTTAATCCGTTATTTAAAAAAGTTAGTTTATATGAGTTGGCTGATTTATTGGCTATATCTGCTTTAGACTTAGCAAAGTATCTCCAATTTTTTATTCAAGAAAATCTGATTGAAGTTTTACCTTTTGATGAAACAAAAATCTCATCTAGTCCACCGCAAGTAACTAGTCGTCCTGTCAAGACTAACCTAGCTAAGTCTGATAATGAATCAGTAGAACCTGCTTTACCAATTAAAAATGATGGCTCACAAGCGTCTCCTATAATTGCTTGCATTGATGACAGTAAAACTGTACAAAAACAAGTCACCATGATTTTACGGGCTAGTGGTTATGAGGTAATCAATATAACTGATGCTACTACGGCTTTAAGGACTTTATCTCGTCAACAACCTGAGCTAATTTTAATGGATATTAATATGCCTGAAATCAATGGGTATGATTTATGTAGTATGTTGAGGCGTTCCCAAAAATTTAAGAAAGTACCCATTATTATGCTGACGGGAAGAGATGGCATCATAGATAAAATGCGATCTAAAATTGTGGGGGCTAATAAGTATTTGACGAAACCTTTTGAACCACAAGGGTTATTAGATATGGTTAAAGAAGAAGTTAATACAGAAACTTCTTCTTAATTTGATTGGTAATAGTTATTTATAATAGTATTTCGGGAACTATAGAGATGAATAGTTTTTTTTATAATCATCATGAAAACTGTATTAATTATTGACGATATTAACTCAGAAAGACAGATGAGTTCTGCGTTGTTAACCCATGCAGGATTTAAGGTAGCAGGGACAGATAGTGCTGAAAGTGCTTGGGAATGGCTAAATAATAATAATCCACCTAATTTAATATTACTAGATATTATTATGCCAGGGGAAAGTGGATTAGACTTTTGTCGTAAAATTCGTTCTCGCGACGAATGGAAAGATATTCCAATTCTATTTTGTAGCTCTAAATCAGAAGAATTTGATCGTTTCTGGGCGTTGCGTCAAGGTGGTACAGAATATATAACTAAACCTTACTTACCCCAGAAGTTAATTGAGGTTGTTACTAAATACGCAGATTAGATAATTAAATTATCGCAATTCTTAGAGTCGTAAGGAACGAGGTATTAGGTAATTAGGAATTACTAACCTATCAAAAAATTAGCAATTATTATAGGTAAGAGGTTTTGTTTGATTTCAGTTTTTAGCTTGAATGACAAGTTGAGCAGAGTGCAGACTTTTACCTTTTAACTGATAAGTTCTTAGCAGGACTTAAACAACTATAAAACTCTTTCCGTCTTTAATATAGCCATCACTACCAATGAAAGAAACAAGTCTTTCAGCCATGGCGACCTGCTTTGATAGATGGTGTAAAAAGTTCGATGAAAACTTAAGGACTAAGGCGCAAAAAAGAGATTTTAGAAACTATTTGGCAGGATTATTGAGAGAAAGCGAGAGAAAAAACCTATATCAGATGGCTTGTGACTAGCGTAGGGGTAACTTACCACAAATTACATCATTTATTGACGGAGTCTAACTGGTCAGCAAATCAGATCAATGTACCCCGACTGGAAGTGATGATTGTAGAATGGCTCAATCATAATCGTGACGTATTTATAGCTTATAAAGCGAGTTTAGGCTTTATCCGAGGCTCGATTTTTTAAAAGTCCCGTTAGTTTCTAAAACCTTCTTCCTTACTCCTTCCAGGGTCGAGCATTTTGGGAATTGGTATAAAAAGTTTTAAAAGTCTGCATGTAATGTTAGTTAGGGTATGAATCAAGAGTATTTTAATGTTGGATTGTCTGAATCAATTTATTTAGGATTACCGCTAGATTCTATTGACAAATTGATTCATTTAGAGTCGGATAATATTTGTGTGATTCCTGGGGTTGCATCTTTTTGGGCTGGAGTTTTTAATTATCGAGGTTCTTTAGTTTGGATTCTTGATAGTCAGTTTTTAACAGTTGCATCTTTGGCAGAAACAATGCCGAAAAAGCAAACATTGCTAGTATTAAAACCTCAAATACAGGAGGGACAAAAAAAGCAAGTGGCTTTGATAGTAAAAAAATTAGCAGGAATCTTAACAATAGATAGAAAACAGTGTAAATCTTGGTCTGCAACTTCCGCTCTTTCTTCTTTGGGGGGAAAAATATGTCCTACTGTAGCTGAAGAAGAAAATAAACAAATTTATCTTCTTGATACCGATATTTTATTTGAGCAAATTTATCAAAATTCTTTATTGTCTGTTTAGAGTAATTATTTTTAGGATTAAATATTATGTCTGATAATGTATCACCATCTTCTAATAATGCTGCTGATAACAGTAGTGATTTAGTAAGTAAAGTTCTGGCTGCTAATAGTTTAGAACAACAAGGGAAAATCTCAGATGCGATCGCACTTTATCAAGAAATTGTCCAACTGGATTCAGGGGGTACTTATGGTAATACTGCCCAACAAGCTTTAGATAATTTAAGTAATTTATCCTCTGCTTCTAATACTGTTTCACCAGAGCCAAAACAACCTATTGATAGTAGCAACAGTAGTGATTTAGTAAGTAAAGTTCCGGCTGCTAATAGTTTAGAACAAGAAGGGAAAATCTCAGGAGCGATCGCACTTTATCAAGAAATTGTACAACTAGATCCAGGGGGTATTTATGGTAAGACTGCCCAACAAGCTTTAAATAATTTAAGTAATTTAGCCTCTGCTTCTGATACTGTTCAAACCAAAACTATCAAAAAATATCGCGGACAAATTATTGGAGATCATGGAACAAAAGGGAACAATAAGTCAGGAATACTGAGCTTGTTCTATGATTTACCAATTCGCCGTAAACAGTTTACTACAGTTGTGGCGACTCAGTTATTTTCTGTATTAGGAGTTGTAGGAGCAGGAGCTTTCCTAATTGTTAATACAGGTAGAGAACAATTAGTACAACAAGCAAAATTAGAATTAGAAGTTGCTCAAATAAACTACAACCTTAAAATCAACCAAATGGGATTTGGTTTTCAAGGACAAGCAGATAACGCAACTTTGATTGAAGCAGCTAAAACCAGAAAATATAGTCCTGCTGCTAAAGCTGTTTTGATTAATGAAACTTGGAAACGGAAAATTGAATTTGCTACTTTAGTTGATACCAATGCTCGTATTATTGTTAACTCCAACATTGATCGTTATGGAGATGAGTTTAATCCTGAAGGTTTGGTGACAAAAGCTATAGCTAACGATACTCAAATTAAGACTTCTGAATTTATATCTTACGAAGAATTAGTAAAAGAAAGTCCTCGCTTTGCCAAACTGATCCTAGACCTTAAACAAGTCAGAGCAGAGGAGCTACCCTATCTGCTAATTCGCTACACCATTACTCCTATGAAAAATGCAGGGGGTGGAAGAATTGGGGCTTTAATTTCGGCGGATATAGTCAAAGCAGCTATTTTTGAAAATACCAATGCTACTTTTGATGGTGGTTTTAGTGGAGTTTATAAGGTTTATCCTGATGGGCAAATCACACGGGGTATTACTAACCTCCAATTAGCAAATGGCACAATTAAATCTCAGGTCAATGTCTCAAATTTAGCTTTAGTCAAAGAGGCAGTACAAGCCAAAGGAGAAATTGTTACAGGAACAGACACAATTGAAGGAAAAACTTACACTGTAGCTGCTAAAGCCATAACTAATTATGCAGGAGAACCAATTGCTGTTTTACTTAGAGGAACACCTCAAGCTTCTTTAAATATTCTTCTTCTCAATAGTTTGTCTATCCAAGGATTAGTATTGGTGGTTGTGGTATTCATTAGTGCTAGTATTGCTACTTATCTGGGTAAAGCGATCACAGATCCTATAGAAGAATTACAAGCTACGACTCGGAAATTTACTTCAGGTGATAGATTCGTGCGAGCGGAAGTCATGGGAAAAGACGAACTAGGAGAACTCAGTGCTATTTTTAATGAAATGGTGCATAGTATCAAGGCTTCAGAAGAGAAACTCCTAGCTATTTCCCAAACTCAAGAAGCAGAAGCGAAAGCACAAAAGCAAGCCAGAGAAACATTACAACAAGAAGTAATTGAACTGTTGTTGGATATTGAAGGAGCGAGAAAAGGAGACTTAACCGTAGAAGCGAAACTTACAGAAGGTCCTGTAGGCTCTATTGCTGATGCGTTTAACTCTACCATTCGTAACCTCAAACAACTAGTATTAAGAGTTCAAGCAGTTGCTAGCGAGGTTGATTATTTATCTCAAAACAGTGAAAGCTCTGTAAGTCTTTTATCAGAAGCAGCTTTGAGTCAAGCGGATGAAATTAATTTGACATTAAATAATATTGTCGAAATCAATAACTCGATTCAAAGTGTAGCAAGTTCGACTCAAGAAGCAGCAAAAGTCGCCAGATTAGCGAAGAATAAAGCGAAAAAAGGCGATGCGACTATGGTTCAAACAGTAGAAAGTATTGACAAAATTCGTTCTACTGTCGCCGATACCAGTAAGAAAGTAAAACAGTTAGCAGAATCTTCCCAAGAAATTTCGCAGATTGTGGAAATTATCGGCGAAATATCGGAAAAAACTAACTTGCTGGCTTTTAATGCTTCCATTGAGGCTTCTCGCGCTGGAGAACACGGCGAAGGTTTCCGTATCGTTGCAGAAGAGGTTAGAAGACTAGCGGATCAGGTGACAGATGCAACCAAAAATATTCAACAGTTGGTAAGCAATATCCAAACAGAAACTTCTCAGGTATTAGAAGCAATGGAAGTAGGTACATCAGAAGTGGTAACAGGAACAGAGTTAATTCGCAAAACTCAGCTTACTTTACAAAGTTTGGCTAAAACTAGTGAGCAAATTGACCAATATCTCCAGTCTATTGCTACTAACACCACCGAACAAACCCAGTCATCAGAAGCCATTAACCTCAAAATTATTGATGTGGCTAACATTGCTCAAACTACTTCTCAAGAAGCACAGGATGTAGTGCAATCTCTCCAGTCTTTGGTAAAAGAAGCCCAAACCCTGCAATCTTCTGTATCAGAGTTCCGTGTTAAATCTTAATCAATTGGGTGGGCAGTGCATCGCCCTACTAACCATTAACTTGGTGCCAGATCAACCATTAACCATCAACCATCGCGAAGCGACTACCGAAGGTCTCAACCATCAGCAATTAGCAATTAACCAATAACATGAGTTTTCAATTAGACCCCAATATTCTTGCTGCTATTACCGAGGAAGCTCGTCAGTGTTTTTTGGATGAGGATGCTCCTCAATATCTCCAAGCTTTGCAACTTGGAGTCCAACAAAACCCACAAAATTTAGATTTTATTCCTATGTTACAGGCTGCTCATTCTATTAAAGGAGGTGCAGGTTTAGCTGGGCTATCTAGTTTACAAGAGTTGGCGCACAAACTGGAAGATGTAATGGAGGCGATACAGAAAGATCGCATTAAAGATGTGGAAGTTGCTTGGGAATTAGTCGCTAAATCTATTGATGAAGTGGCTTTTATTTTGAGCCAAGCTAGAACTACTCCTGATATAGAAGTCGATAATAATCTGATTACTGCTTTAGAAAGTTTAGTAAAGGGAGAGGATAACTCACAACCAGAAATAGCAAGTAATAATAGTGTTTCAGGAAATAATCTAGTAGTTAAGGCTTTAACTGAAGATTTGGAACAGCAGTTATTAGAAATAGAAGAGTTAACAGCAGATTTACCACCAGAAATTTTACAAGAGGCTATCAGCAATTTTTATGATGAGTGTATGTTTCTCGGAGAAACTCTAGATTTACCTTGGTTGGTAGAAAAAGCGACATCTCTAGGAGAAGTATTACAAGTATTTCCTCCCGATCAAACTTTATTAATGGCTCAAGAGCTAATCTCAGAGTTGCGCTCTCAAAGAGATGATTATTTAACTGAAATGGGCTTGGTTCAACCCATACAAGATATGGAAGATACTACAGTAATTCCCGAACCAATTGAAGATACTATAATATTACAAGCTTCCACTATAGTAACCCAAAAAAATACTTCCCAAGCTCAACTGCGTATTCCTCTACAAAGAGTCGAGACAATGACTAACGATGTGGAAGAATTAATCTTAATTCAGTCGAGATTAAATTTGGGACAAAAACAACTCCAACAGTCTCAAAACCACCTACTTAAATTAAATCGTCAATTTGAACCTATTAGAGAACAAGTACAAGTTTTTTATAATCAATTAGCCATAGGTCAAAGAAGTAGTAATAACAATTCATCTGTAGCTCTTACTTCTGATGAAGATGATTTTGATGCCTTAGAATTAGACCGCTATACAGAGCTTCATACTACTTTGCAGTCTTTTCAAGAACTAATGGTGCAAATTCAAGAAACTAGAAATGATATTGCTTTAATTAATCGTAATTTAGCAGAAAACCTCGAACAAGTACGACGGAATGTCGATGGACTTTATAAGAATCTGACTGATTCTCGTCTGGTACCATTTTTGGTATTAGCCAAAAGATTTATTCCTCAAATTCAATCCCTTAATATAAGATATGATAAGTCAGTTAACCTGGAAATTGTTGGGGAAAATACTTTAGTTGACCAAGTTTTATTAGAGCAATTACAAACACCTCTAACTCACCTAATTAATAATGCTTTTGACCACGGTATTGAATCTATCCCAGAGCGTTTAGCACTTGAGAAATCCACTATAGCAACTATTACATTAGAAGCTACTGTACAGAATAGTGAACTAGTAATTGTTATACAAGATGATGGTCGCGGTATCGATCTGAATAAGGTTTATCAAAAAGCATTAGCCAAAAAAATTATTGCTTCAGATTGGGCTTTTGAAGAATTTGATTCTCAAGAAATTTTGGATTGGATTTTTCTCCCAGAATTTTCTACTGCTGATCGAGTAAGCAATATATCAGGGCGCGGTATGGGAATGGATATTGTACGGAGTCAAATTCGGAAATTGCGAGGAAGTATTAACGTTGATACTAAATTGGATCAGGGGACAACATTTACTTTGCGATTACCTGTTAACTTAAGTTTGACTTCTCTATTATTGGTACAGTTGCAAAATCGCATTATCGCTATACCTACTAGAAGCATCCAAGATAACTTACTATATCGAGAATTAGATTTTGTCAATGGGGAAAAGTCTCTGATCCGATGGCAAAATCAGCAAGTAAGTTTAATTCCATTGTCTCAGTTATTACCCTGTCCCAGACAGCCATTCCAACTAACTCAACCGAAAGTAGTTATTATCTTAGAACAAGGTTCAAAATTAATTGGGAGATCGGCAAGGAAAAGGCGGTTTGCGATCGCTGTAGATAGCTTAATTGCAGAAGAAGAGTTAATTGTTAAACCTTTTGATGATACGATTCCCATTCCTCCCTATCTAGCAGGATGTACTATTTTGGGTACTGGGGAAATTGTCCCCGTGCTATTACCCCAAGGCTTTAATCTATCCTCTATTAAAACTGACAAAAACATCACACCACCTTCTGTAACTACTGCTAGCACTATATCCACTGTATTAATTGCGGAAGACTCGGTAGCGACTCGTAAAATGCTCGAAAAAATCTTGGTTTCTGTGGGTTTAAAAGTAATTGTCTGTCGTGATGGACAAGAAGCCCTAGAACAATTCCAAGTTAATTATTCTCAGATCAATTTAGTTATATCTGATCTGGAAATGCCTCGCCTCAATGGATTTGAACTCTTAGAAAAAATTAAACAGCATCCTGTAGGGCTAAATATACCTGTAGTAATGGCAACTTCGAGAACAGGCGCTCGTCACAGAAAGCAAGCTATGGAATTAGGTGCCACAGGCTATCTGGGAAAACCCGTCAATCCTCAAAAATTACTCGCTACTATTCAATCACTCAGCTAACAGCTAATAGCTCTCTACTATAATTAGGGAAGAATAGATATTAGTTAAATCATTATAATTTCGGCAAAACAATGGAAAAATTTGGATTTCTAAGCAAAGTAGCTAGCGGGACTATGGCACTTGTGTTAGGAGTCTTATTAACTTTTGGTGGTTTGAGGGGGATGTCTTCTTCAGCAAATGCTCTGACTCCATCCTCAGTACAAGATAACCATAATACTATCGCGCTTCAAACAGAAATTGTAGCCCCCAGTAGCTTTGTGGCAAAAGCAATCGATCGCACTGGTGCAGCAGTAGTAAGAATTGATACAGAAAAGACTGTTGCCCGTCGAGCAGATCCATTTTTTGATGACCCTTTTTTTAACGAGTTTTTTGGCGATCGCTATAGCAGTCAAATTCCTAGAGAAAGACAAATTAGGGGTCAAGGCTCAGGATTTATTACTGATAAAAACGGTATAATTCTCACTAATGCTCACGTAGTAAGTGGTGCAGACAGAGTTACTGTCACCCTCAAAGATGGACGAGAGTTTGATGGGATGGTTCAAGGGACAGATGAAGTAACCGATCTCGCAGTAGTTAAAATCAATCCAGGGGGAGCAGATTTACCTACTGCAACATTGGGTGATTCTGACCAAGTACAAGTAGGAGATTGGGCGATCGCAGTAGGCAATCCTGTAGGACTCAACAATACTGTTACTCTAGGTATTATCAGTACTTTATCTCGCTCCTCTGCACAAGTAGGCATTCCTGACAAAAGAATTGACTTCTTACAAACTGATGCTGCTATTAACCCTGGTAACTCTGGGGGACCCCTTCTAGATCAACAAGGTAATGTAATTGGGATTAATACCGCAATTCGGGCGGATGCTACAGGGATTGGTTTTGCAATTCCCATTAATAAAGCCAAATCTCTCAAAGATACTTTGGCTAGAGGACAAATAGTCCCCCATCCCTATGTAGGAGTGCAGATGATTTCTCTGACTCCTGAGTTAGCTAAACAAAACAACAACGACCCCAACTCTGCTTTCTTTATCCCCGAAACAGAAGGGGTGCTAGTAATGCGGATTATACCTGGTACTCCAGCAGAAAAAGCAGGAATTCGCAGAGGAGACGTGATTGTATCTATTGACAGCACACAGATTACCGATGCTGGTCAGCTACAGTCCATAGTAGAAAATAGCGGTTTGGATGCTAATCTGAAATTTAAAATTCTGAGGGGCGATCGCACTTTATTATTTAATGTGATAACCGCTCAACTGGAAAATATGTCCTAATAACTGGCTTTGGGGTTTGGCAATGCTAAACCCCAACATTATTAACTATTTCATAATTTAGCAGTCCCCAATAAATGTTATGATAGCCATCGCCACCAAAGTAAACTCAGTTGTATGCAGGACATTAACGATCTAAGTTCCAAATTAAGATCGGAATCGGAAAAAAACCAAATCAAGCTTATTCCCAAGATCGTCGAAATCGGGGATCCTGGCTGGAAAACTTTGATGGATTGGATGTATTCGCTGCGAGAAACACCACCCAACCTAGCTATAGGGAAAGCCTATCAAGCAATCTATATGGCTAATACCCCTGAAACTAAAGAATTTTTACAAAGCTATTTTCCTCAAGGAATCGTCCCTCTAAAATCAGAGTGCAACATTGATTATCAACCGCTACAAATTCTTTTAGCTCAACAAGATTTTCAACAAGCGGATGCTGTGACTTTACAAAAGATGTGTGAAGTAGCAGGGGAAACCGCCGTTAATCGCAAGTGGATCTACTTTACTGAAATAGACAATTTTCCTGTAACAGATTTACAAACTATAGATAACTTGTGGAGAATTCACTCCGAGGGTAAATTTGGCTTTTCTGTACAAAGAAAAATCTGGTTATCTCTGGGGAAAGATTACACTAAACTTTGGGAAAAAATAGATTGGAAAAACGGCAACACTTGGACTCGTTATCCTAATGGTTTTACTTGGGATTTAACTGCACCGAGAGGACATTTACCACTATCTAATCAGTTGCGAGGAGTTAGAGTAATTAATGCGATCTTTTCTCATCCTGCTTGGAATCAAAGTAAATAACATACTGTTTCATTCTACTATGAGACAGGTGAGGAAATAGGGAGATAGGGAAATAGGGGGTATTTTCGGCAAATACTCGATATATGAGCAAAATTTATCGAACTATAAATTTATCGCTCAACGAATTATTAGTCAACACCGCGATTAGAGAGGCTTCCGGCTAGGAAGCCTCTCTCGCGGTCATTTCAGTTGAGCTTAGGGACTTGCGCTTTATTAAAATACCAGCCTTT
>JASJCP010000023.1 GCA_030065935.1 Xenococcaceae cyanobacterium MO_167.B27 | reverse complement strand
AATAGTATTGTGACTTTGTTCTAATTGTTGTTGAATCTGATGCAGTTGATTATCTTTGTCTGTAACTTGCTGTTGTAAGCTGTGTTGATTTTGTTCTAGTTGAGTAATAGTATTGTGACTTTGTTCTAATTGTTGTTGAATCTGATGCAGTTGATTATCTTTTTCTGTAACTTGCTGTTCCCAAGATTGAGCGGTTTCTTGTTGTTGAGACAATTGTGCTTCTAAGCTATCGATTTGCTGTTGTAAATTCTGCTGAACTTGATTTTGTGCTTCGCTCTCAAGGCGATTTTGCTCTAGTTGCTGATTCAGATTGCTAATTTCATTATCTTTGTCTGTAACTTGTTGTTCCCAAGATTCTGTAAGTGTTTTTTGCTGAGATAATTGTTCTTGTAATTCTTGATTTTGTTGTTGGTGAGATTGTGATTCTTGTTTAGCTTCTGTTAGTTGTTTTTCTGTTTCAGTTACAGATTGTTGTAAAGTCTGATATTCTTGAGTATATTTTTCGATTTCAGACTGCTTTTGTTGTAGTTCTTGTTCTACTACTGCTAACTTATTTTGAGTTTCTTGCAGTTGATTTTTCCAAGATTTTTCTTGTGACTGCTCTTCAGATAATTGTGGTTCTATTGGCTCAATTAATTGATTTTCTTCTTCTAGTTTCTTAAGCTGATTTTCTAATTCTTTAATTTTCTCTAGTTGCTGATTTGAAGTTTGCTCTAGAGTCTGGTAATTAGCAACTTGCTCTGCTAATTTAGTTTCTAACTTTTGGATATTTTCTGGTGTTTTATCGGAGTCAGAAGCTAAAACTTCAGATTCAAGGTTGACCTTGGTTTTATCAGCAGTTTTTATTTTTCCTGTAACTAAACCCTCAATCAATTTTGATTTCGATAGCCCTGTCTCTTCTACCATAGAGTTGAGATTTTTTAACGCAGCATAAGTCAGAGATATTCCTATCTGTTTTTTGTCAAGAATTGTATTGTTGTCAGGGACAGATTTGCGTCTTTTCCGTGGCATATTTTTTCTCCAAATATTTAATTAAAACCTATTATTCACCAATAATATCTAGCAATAAAACCTGTAATTACTATAAACTAAACAATAGAAATCTAAAAAAGCTAAAACTCAGTATCCTATTTTGAATACAGCCATGATGCAAAAGATAATTTACTTTCGGTACATAAACAATTAGTGCTTTTTATGATTTTATTGGCTGTTGATATTGATAATTTAATGTTGGTTGTTTTGGCAATCGTAGTAAAGATTGTGGCAATTATTTTGGTAATAAACACATTGAATGATTACAATATGGTTGTTTATTCTCTAAAGTTCTCTAATCGAACTGCAAATTTACCAAATTATCTACTTTTTTTGTCCTAATTGAATACAATTTATCATTTAACTTACAAGCTATAGAAATTTTATCAATTAGCTGCAACGCTGTTAGACTTGGTAGGTTGGGTTAAACTAAGAACGCAGAACCCAACAATTACTTATCTATGTTGAGTTTCGTCCCTCTTATACCCGAAAGGTGCTTCGGGGGGAAAGCCGATCCGCTGTCTCTTGAATTCATTTCAAGAGCTTGTAAGCGGGAGCCCAAGACCGCACAGCGCAACCCAACCTACAATTTGGTATATCTCTCTAACTAACTCACAAGAATTGGTATTAGTGCAACCTAACAATTACCTGTCTATGTTGGGTTTCGTCCCTCAACCCAACCTACAATTTGGTATATATCTCTCCAACTATTTTGGATAATTGAGATTAGATTGCGCTATTAATTTGTTTCGCAAGTTCAGATAACTTTTGTAAAGTTAAAGTAGAAACGACAAAATTAAGTTTCAATTTATTTTCTGCTATTTCTTGAAAACTATTAGGGCTTTTGTTTGCTACTAATATCAAGTCCTCCCCCAATATACTTTAATTCAACAGTATAGATTAAGAGAGGACTCCTAAGAGAAAAGCTTTACATTTTAATAATTATTCTGGCAATTAGCTGTTGTTAGCAACCCTTTAGAAAAAGACGCGATTCCGCCACTTGTTAAGACGTGCTTCACCAATAGATGCAAAACGTTGTGCATCAGCCAACTTATTTTCTAGATTAGCAATAATTTTTTCTTGCTCTTCTGTTTGGCGTTTTAAATCCCTATAAATTCCATAGTTATTACTTTGAGGAATTGTTTGATTATTATCAACTTCAGCAGTTTGAGACTGATATTTATTTAATTCTGCTGCACCGATCGCAGCAAAAGGACGAATATTTTTGAGCTTTTGTTCTAGTTCTTCTATTGTTTGCTTTTGTTCGCGATCTTTTTGCTGTAACTCATAATTAGCCCCTGAAGAAGCCAGATTATTGCCTGCTCCTAACGGTGTTGAGATAGAGATAGTGTTCTTAATATTTACTGCATTAGCAATCAGTTTACTGATATCAGTTATACCACCATAACTATTACTAGTAGAAGGAGGAATAAAGCTACTAGGAGTATTGGTGATGATAGAACTATTTAAACGAGAATAGTTACCTTGAATCAGGTTTTTATCACTACTAGATGCTCCTCGTAAAATTTTAAAAAGATGGGTAAAGCCAACCATACTTTTGCCAGTTTGAGTCTTGTAACCGCGATAATAAGGAACTATGTTTTCTCCATAATTATCTTGATATTCATCGCTATCAATATAAGAATCAATATCAGCTTCAAAACCACTTTCGTCTAAGATCTGGCTGTGAGCTTGCATTTCTGCATAACTTTCTGGCGCACGTCCTAGAAGATGTTTAAAATTAAGCTCAATACTACGATAACGAGGACAATTGTCAGCGAAACGAGAGCGATATAGTTCTGATTTTGCTACTTGGCGGACAAATTCTCTGATGCTAATTTCACCTTGTTTCAGTTGAGATTCAGGAATAGATAAGCGTTCACTTTCCATGACATAAGCATTACCTAAAACTTGCCGATAAACAGCACGAATTACAGTTTCTACTTCTTCCACAGAATTCTTCGGATATAATTCTAGGCGATCGCTATCTTCATAAAAACTAACTCCTAGTTCAGATGCGTTAGTGATTACGGGACTAATAAAGGTATTATTCATGATTTTGCTCCGATTATTTTTATGTAATTAATCTTGTTAGCAGTATTTAACAAGAACGTTCGTCGAATCTAGTGTAAAAGCCACCGTATTTAATCCAATACTGTTTGAGTTCGTGATGAGGGGTATGTAAACTCGCTTTAGCTTGATAAAGGATTACCTGACGATGATTACCGATCCAAACTTTTTTAATAGGGTCAACAGAAATTAAACTACCACCCAAACTTTTGACACATTCTTCAAATCGCTCAACGGTAGAATACTCTAAAGTTTCAAAAATAAAAAAATTACCAGAACAAATTAGATGTCTGCTTCTAATCCATGCTTGCATTTTTTTGTGGGCTACTGGGGGAAGCATACTTTGCTTAAGTTCCGAGGTTATCATCTACTTTTTGCCTTAATGACTAGTATATTTACAGATTCGATAAAGGTAATTCACTAGCAAAACTGGTTTTTTTCTCAAATTTCAGAGGTCCTTTTGCTGAACCCCAAACTTGTTCTCCTGTGGCGGGATTTATCCCTCTATCCCAACTTACCCAGGTTGTTTGAGTTATTTCAACATCACTGACAAGATAGGTTTCTATTCCTTGTTTTGTTATCAGACATTGATTTCCTGGTTCAACACTACCGCGAAATATCTCTCCCTCTCGCTTAAAAACCATAGAGCAGTTGTAACGACGCTTAATACACTCTGGGGTAATGGTTTTCAGGATATCTCTATTGTGTCCTGAGCCTGCATAGAGCATGGCATCTTTCAGACTATAGTTCTCAATGTAAATATCATTCCCTCGGTCTATTAAGCGATGTACTCCTTGACGATAGGGAGTCCAAAGATCGTAATCATATACTTGTTCGGAATAAAAACCGATCGCTGAAAAAAATTCCCAGGGGAGAGGACGAAAAAAAATATGAATATGAGCGTAATTTCTAGAATCTGCTAAGGATTGTTTCTGGTTACTAAAATCCCCTGCCATCACTAGGGCTAAATCTATTAGCAGACTGCCTTCTTTTTCAGAAGAGTTATCCTCATTTATTGACATTTTAAATTTTCTGAAAAAATGATTTACAATTAGGTAATCTACTATTACTACTTATTATTTAAAGAACGAATTTCTGAGGAGAAAGAAGCTGTAGTAACTCCTTGCCCATTACTAGTTTTAATCAAAGAAACCCGAAACCGCAAATTAGGAGTAGCAAACCAAATCTTTTCTTCTGCTGCTGCACGATCATATTTAGTTACTAACAAAAAAGTTCCATCTTCTCCTATCTGATATTCTCCAATAGAAGGGATAGTTTCTGCATAACCTTGTTCCCTTAACAGTCTGCCTTTGGTAAGATTTTTTCTATCGGGAATTGGTACTAAAATTGTCGAACCTGCCATGGTTTCTTCTTCTTCCCAATCCGATTCTCCTTCCCAACTCATTTTAAAAGGACTACAAGCTAACTGAGGATCAATATCGTGAGTTTTACATAATTCAATGACTTTAGAATCCTCAGTAGGTAAAGCTTCAATATCAATAGTAGATGTTACTTCTTCAAAATGAGCAAAGGCTAAATGATGCGTACTTCTTTGCGATCGCCAACGCCCCAAAGACATTTCAACAAACTCATTAATATCCATTTATTTAGTGATTTTTTAATTATTTATCCCAAAATTTTGAGGCAATTAATTAATCAATTGCCCCAAGGGTTTTATCTAGTTGGTAACTTCAGTAATACTGACAATTTTGCCACCTAGTTTGTGAATATTTTGAATCTTTTGACTCAATTGACTATAACTTACTTCAAAAGTAGAACTGCTACGACGATAGTTAGCACCGCTACCTACTTTAAGAGTGACTATGCGAAAACGCTTACCAGTGTTGCTCACATTACCACTACCTTTGGGTGGTGCAACAATTTTGGAAGATAGGTTAGAAGCTACATCAGTAATTAAACGAGCGGACTTTCCACTATCACTAGTAGCATCCCCACGGAATAAACTGAAAGCACGATTAAAATCGATGTTTTTGTTACCTACTTGAGTGGTAGTGCTACAAGCATAGGGAACAATGTTTTCACCGAAATTTGTAGTATATTCGTCACTATCAATATAAGAATCAATGTCTGCTGCATAACCTTGTTCATTATAAATCAGAACATGACGAGCAATTTCTACTTGATCCTTTGGTGCGCGTCCCAAGAAGTGCTTACAATTCAGTTCAATAAAACGATATTGAGAAGAATTGTTAAAAAATTGAGTTTGATATAGTTCCGACTGTCCTACTAGACGCACAAAGCCTCGAACAGTGGTATCTCCATTACGTAATAGAGATTCTGCACTAGTTAGGCGATCACCTTCTAAGAGATGAGCATTGCCTAAAACTTGCTTATAGACTGCGCGAATAACTTGTTGTAAGTCATCTTCAGTAAAATTAGGACGCAGTTCGATTACATTAGTATCTTGAACCCACAATGACATGAAACTTTCTCCTGAATCTAAATTAGTAGTTGATGATTTAGCGTCAAAAAAGGGATGAGGTATGAGGGATGAAGGATGAGGAGGTAACAGGTAATAGGATATTTTCCTCACTCCTCACTCCTTACTCCTCAATCCTTAATTAGACAATCTCGGTGATGCTCACAATTTTTGCTCCAGTGCGGTTAATACGCTGAATTTGGGGAGTCATGCGTGACCCTGGAACAATATATTCTGTAGTGCTAACACGACGAGGAGCGTCAAATTTAGAACCTTTTACCACAATTTTGAAAGTTTTTTCTGTTGCATCTTTATAAGCTGCAATTCGACCACTAGCTTGAGAGCGAGTAGCTTTAACTGGAAGATTTGTGGCAATACTATCTACTAACACAGAAGACTTGGTCGCACTATCTACTTCTGCGTAGCCTTTAAATAGGGATAAAGTACGGTTATAGTTAAGTTGTTTCTTCCCTACTTCACTTTTCGCCCCAATGTAATAAGGAACTACATTATCACCGAACTTTTCAGAATATTCATCGCTGTCGATATAGGAGTCAATTTCTGCTTCGTAACCTTGGTTAATGCAGATTTGAATATGGGCTGAGAGTTCTGCTTGATCGTTAGGTGCGCGTCCTAGTAAGTGTTTAAAGTTTAGCTCAACAAAACGATAAGGAGCGCAGGATTCAAAGTAACGAGTGCGATAGAAGTCGGATTTGGCTACAGCACGAACAAATTCTCTTACAGAGAGAGTACCATTACATAACTGTGATTCAGCACTAGTTAGGCGTTCACTTTCCATAACGTAAGGATTGCCGAGAACCTGATTATAAACTGCACGAATCACGGCTACTTTGTCGTCTGTGCTACTAGTTGACCATAGTTCCAATGGTGCGTCAATAACTGGCATTTTAATTTCTCCTGAATTAAATTATTGGTGTTTTGGGGTTAGGGTTTCGGGTTGAAGTTAAAACTTGTCTTCCCGTTTCCCTATTTCCTGGTTATCTTGCTCGATCTCTCCAGACTGCGCTAAAAATTACACAGGGGTGATACTGGCAATTTTTCCACCTTGCTTATGAATACGCTGATATTCTTCAGATAGCTTGTCAAAAGGTACTAGATAAACCTTATTGCTACGACGGAATTTCGACACACGATTTACCGCGCCAGGAGAGCCATAACCAGTGACTTCGATGCGATAGACTTTACCATTAGCACTAGCACCGAATCCTTGACGACTAGAAGTGCCTAAAGTGGGTTCTTGGAAAGACCAACCACCACCAGCAGTTCCACTAGAAGGTGCAACTATAGCAATAGGACTACCTTGAATAATGTTTTTGTTTAATACTGGTGTTTTACCAGCTAAACTACCTTTGAAGTCGCTAGAAGAAGCACCACGCAACATGGCAAACATATGGGTAAATTCCACCATAGTTTGACCAGGTTGGCTCTTATATCCACGATAGTAAGGTACAATAAATTCTCCGTAAGCATTTTGATACTCATCGCTGTCGAGATAAGAATCAATCTCTGCTTCCCAGCCACCGTTGTCTAAGATGGCACTGTGAGCTTTCATTTCATCAAAACCATTAGGAGCGCGTCCTAATAGGTGTTTGAAGTTTAGCTCAATAAAACGGTAACGGGGGCTAGTTTCAAAGAAGCGAGAGATATATGCGTCAGATTTGGCGATAGCGCGCACAAATTCTCTAACGCTTAATTCTCCTCTTTTGAATTGAGATTCTGGAATAGTTGCTCTTTCGCTTTCCATGATATAAGCATTGCCCAAAACCTGCTTATATACTCCACGAATGATACTCTCTAATTCTTCGTCAGAAAGACCTGGTAGGTATTCTAAAGGAGCAGTGTCCTCGAATAAACCTACACCAAGTTCGGATGCTGGTCCAAAAGCCATTAACAAAATCTCCCTTTAAGGAATATAATTTTTTTTGCAGAAATTGTGCTTTGATACACAAACTTCCAAGCACTAGCCATAAGATAGTTGTTCCACAAGAACTTCCCTATGAACTTTTGCTTGTCACGATTAATTTCCACCCTCTGAGCTATATCGTCTTTCTTCTTATCTCTAGCTAACGCAATGAAGCAAAAAAACTCCTAACTATAGACTCTTTTTCCTTCCCCACGCTAACTGTTGATGTTGATTACTCAACGAATATCACCAGGAATGTTTAGGATCAACTCTTCCTACACTTAATTTGATAGGAATTAAGACCCAGATTATTTTTTTATTAAGGGGGTAGCTATATCAAGGTTAATCTATAATCAATTTTTTGTAATTGATGTTTAGTAACACCTTGACAAGTTTATTTATACAATGCTGCCAGAGCCTATATCATCAAGTTTTGTAAATCTTAAAGAGAAATCAGTTTAAATTAGTTACATAAAGGACAAGGGATTAGGGAGACCCAACTCGTCGCTTCTCGATTGGGGAGATGGGGGAAGTGACGGGAGAGGGGGGAGAGTTGGGGGAATGTACTCTTGCTAAAAACCTACTAACTACTAACTACTAACTACTCCCTACTTATTACTTATTACTGATTCATCCTTCATCCTTCACTGCGCGCAATTGACTTAAAATTGATTGATAGTAGTTTTTGATAAACGAATTATTTTACCTTCGGGAGTATTGACATAAGCAGTGGGGAAAATTCGAGAAATCATCTGGATTAATGGCTCTATTTTGACTGCTTTTCCCAATACTTGCATTTTTACTTTCTCTGGCTGTCCAGCAGGGAGAACAAAAGCAATATGGTAGGGAGAAGCCCAATACTTATTTCTAAAATCATAAAGGTTGAACCGAAAGAACTCCACCAGCACACTATCAATGGGCAATCTTCTTGCTATGCTGTAGCGGTTGATAGTTGGGTCTTGTAATTGAACTGCTGCTATTTGGGAAGCTAGATATTTTTCGAGACGTTCTGATTCTTGTTGCAGTAATTTTAATCCTTCTCGTTCTTTTGTAGTAGTTTGATTAAAGGTCAGGTAAGCAATGTGTTCCTCTATATCTCGCCATTGTTCCCACTGATCTGTCAGATGTTGATAGGGTGGTTCACAAATCACTGAATCAAAAGCAGATATAGCAGCAACACTAAACAAGTTGCGTTGTATTACTACATCAAAAGCCGTTTTAATAGCTTCGGGGTTATTTTGAAAATGAGTAACCACTAAAGAAAGTAATATTTCTGTGGTATTTCTAATTTGATTAAGATGGCGCATCCGCTCTACTTCAGAGCTACAAGCAAAAACTTTACGGGTTATTTTGTTTTCTACTGCTACTGCTTCTGTAAATCTTGCTAATGCTTCTTGGTATTGATGGGTAATAACTAATAAACCACCTAAAGTTTTGAGACTTCTGGTGGTGCATAAATTATCTTTGAACATGATTTTTTCTGCTATTTTTAAACCTTCTTTGGCACATTTAATTGCTTCTAGATAGTTATTCTGTTTATAAAAATCAACTACTTGTTTATTATATTTTTCCCAAATTTTAATGGCTTCTATTTCTTGGTACATTGGATTGCTCCTCAACAAAATCACTCTATAAAATTAATGAAACTAAGTCCTAATAATTCCTTCAATATCTCAGTCCCAACCACTGAATAGCATTAAGACTTCTGAATGCTCTATAAATAAATTTTTACCAACGGATAGGGCGATAATTATTAAGTAATTATGCAGAATTAATTACTTAAATTGTATTGGGCTTTGCTAGCTTACCTCTTACCTGTCTAGACCAATAAATTTAAGCTATGCACCGACTACTTAATTTTTAGTTTCAAGCCCCAAAATGCAGTGCTGCTTGTAGCCTCCTATTAAATTTGAGGTTAGTCAGCACCTCTGTTTTCCAGGAGAAACAACACAACTTATTTCCAATTTTATTCTTTCACTGTAGCGAAAATATGAAGAATAAAAAATAAAAATCTACTTAAATCTACTTAAAAATAAATCTGAATTAAAATTACTTAGCGTTAGATAATTTATTGACAACTTAAGTTACTACAATTGTACAGCAGTTATCAAAATAATACCATATAAAGCTATTATTTACGAGAGCTCACCTTCTCTGATTCTTAATTCCTAATCCCTATTTCCATTAAAGTGGATCTTACCAATAGGAAAAAGGCTATAGTTGTTAACTACCATTACAAAATTATTTGTACAACCAGCGCATTCACATTATAAAAGGATGAAGAATGAGGTTAGAAAATTACTATAGCACTAAGCTTTTGGATTAGGACATTATATCTAAACCAGTAGGGGTAATTCATGAATTACCCCTACAGATGAACAAGACTAAACTAACCCGAACTGACCTTAACTAATATAGTCTTGTAAGGCTTTTACCTCCAAAGGTTCAGAACGTAAAGAACGAATTGCTGCTATAGTAGCTTTTGCTCCTGCAATAGTGGTAACAATGGGTAGTTTATAATCTAGTGCCATTCTACGGATTAATCGCGCATCAGTTTGGGATTCTTCTCCTGTGGGAGTGTTGATAATTAGTTGAATTTGGTTGTTTTTAATCCAATCTATGACGTGGGGACGACCTTCGTGAATTTTTAACACTAATTCCACATCTTTAATGCCGTTTTCTTGCAATACTTTCTTTGTTCCTGAAGTAGCAACAATTTTGAAGCCAAGATCGATAAAGTCTTTGACTACGGGTACTGCTAATTTTTTATCTCGTTCGTTCATGGAGACAAATACTGTACCTTTTAAGGATAGATCGACTCCTGCTGCAACTTCCGCTTTAGCAAAAGCTTTCCCAAAGTCGCTGTCAATCCCCATAACTTCTCCTGTAGAACGCATTTCGGGTCCTAATAGGGTGTCACTACCAGGGAATTTATTAAAGGGTAATACTGCTTCTTTAACTGCGATGTGTCGGGGTATTGCTTCTTCGGTGACTCCTAGAGATTCTAGGGTTGCTCCCGACATCAATAAAGAAGCGATTTTGGCAAGGGGTACACCTGTAGCTTTGGAAACATAGGGTACGGTACGAGAAGCACGGGGGTTAGCTTCGAGGATATATACTTGTTCTCCTTGTACTGCATACTGGATGTTCATTAAACCCACTACATTTAAAGCTTGTGCGAGTTTATAAGTCCAAGTTCGGATAGTTGCAATAGCTTTCTCGGGAAGAGACTGGAAGGGAATTGAACAAGCGGAGTCTCCCGAGTGAATCCCAGCCTGTTCGATGTGTTCCATAATACCACCGATTACTACTTTACCAGTGCTGTCACACAAGGCATCAACATCGACTTCGATCGCGTTTTCTAAGAATTTATCGATTAAAATCGGATGGTCTGGTTCTACTTGTACTGCGTAGGTCATGTAGCGTTCTAAATCTACATCAGAATAAACTATTTCCATCGCTCTTCCTCCCAAAACATAGGAGGGACGCACTACTACAGGGTAGTTGATTCGGTTAGCAATATCCAGTGATTCTTCGTAACTACGAGCAATACCGTTATCAGGCTGTAATATGTCTAATTCTCTCAGTATTTTCTCGAATTTTTCTCTATCTTCCGCAGTGTCAATGGAATTGGGGGATGTTCCCCAGATCTTGGTCTTACCCCCCTCTCCTGTAGGAGAGGGGTTGGGGGAGAGGTATTTCTGTAATGGTACAGCCAATTTTAAGGGGGTTTGTCCGCCGAATTGAACGATAATACCTTCGGGGTTTTCTGTTTCGATGATGTTTAAAACATCTTCTTTGGTGAGGGGTTCAAAGTACAGGCGATCGCTGGTATCGTAGTCAGTAGATACGGTTTCGGGGTTAGAGTTCACCATGATGGTTTCATATCCAGCATCGGAGAGGGAAAATGCAGCATGACAACAGCAGTAATCAAACTCAATCCCTTGTCCAATACGGTTGGGTCCTCCCCCCAGAATCATAACTTTTTTGCCATCTGAGGATTCTATTTCTGTTTCTCCCTCTTCATAGGTAGAGTAGTAGTAGGGGGTAGAGGATTCAAATTCCGCTGCACAGGTATCTACTAACTTATAGACGGGGATAATTCCCAAAGATTTGCGATACTCTCTTACTTCATCTTCAGTAGTTTTGGTGGCAAAGGCAATTTGGCGATCGCTAAAACCTTTTTGTTTCACCTCTCGCATTTCCTCAGCAGTAATTTCTGGTAGAGATTGGCGTTTGAGAATTTTCTCTGTTTCTAGTATTTCTTGAAACTTATCCAAAAACCAAATATCTATAGCAGTTAATTCGTGGATTTCTTCGGGAGTCATTCCCAGTTTTAATCCTTGATAAACACTAAAAACCCTTTCGGGGTTAGGAGTCCGCAAACTAGAACGCACTTGGGTAATAGTGGGGAGAGCTTCTTTTTTGTCGCAACCAAAACCAAAACGTCCTGTTTCCAGCGATCGCAAAGCTTTTTGAAAAGACTCACAGAAGGTTCTACCAATAGCCATAGCTTCCCCGACAGACTTCATTTGGGTAGTCAAGATAGGTTTTGTACCAGGGAACTTTTCAAAAGCAAAGCGAGGAATTTTAGTAACAACATAATCAATAGTGGGTTCAAAAGATGCAGGGGTTTTCTTAGTAATGTCGTTAGGAATCTCATCCAGGGTATATCCCACTGCTAATTTAGCTGCAAACTTAGCAATAGGGAATCCTGTAGCTTTAGAAGCTAAAGCAGAAGAACGAGATACACGGGGGTTCATCTCAATAACAATCACCTTTCCATTCATAGGATTGACTGCAAACTGAATATTAGACCCTCCTGTTTCTACCCCAATTTCACGGATAATTGCCAAAGAATAGTCCCTTAGACGCTGATACTCTTTATCTGTAAGGGTTTGGGCTGGTGCAACAGTAATAGAATCTCCTGTATGTACCCCCATAGGGTCGATATTTTCAATAGAACAGATAATCACTACGTTATCTGCTAAATCTCGCATTACTTCTAGTTCGTATTCTTTCCAACCCAGTAAAGATTTTTCCACTAGAATCTGATTCACAGGAGAAGCATCTAAACCAGATTGAACAATATATTCATATTCTTCTTGGTTGTAAGCAATACCTCCACCTGTACCCCCGAGGGTAAACGCAGGACGAATAATTAGAGGATAACTACCGATTTGGGCTGCAATTGTCTTAGCTTCCTCCATGTTGTTGACAATTCCTGAAGGACATACAGGAACACCGATTTTAGTCATTGCTTCTTTAAACAATAAGCGGTCTTCCGCCTTTTCAATAGCTGGTAATTTTGCCCCAATTAGTTCTACACCATACTTCTCCAACACACCATTTTTCGCTAGAGATACAGCGACATTGAGGGCGGTTTGTCCTCCCATTGTGGGTAATAGTGCATCAGGTTTTTCTTTAGCAATTACTTTTTCTACTATTTCTGGCGTTAGCGGTTCGATATAGGTGCGATTCGCCATTTCTGGATCGGTCATAATCGAAGCAGGATTAGAGTTGACCAAAACTACTTCATATCCTTCTTCTCGCAAGGCTTTACAAGCTTGAGTCCCAGAGTAATCGAATTCACAAGCCTGTCCAATAACAATTGGTCCAGAACCAAGGAGTAATATCTTATTTATATCTTCGCGACGAGGCATAAACTGTATCTTCCCGCTAACGCAATATATTCAGCCAAATTATTTTATAGCGGATTTTTCCTTTTACCCTCAGATACTTTATTTAGGTTTAATGACTTAAATATTTTGGGGGTTTTTATTAGACAATGTATTATAGTAATAATACTAATTTGTTACTACTTATTACTTATTACTTATATCCCCCACCCCTTATATCCCCCAACCCTTATCCCTTATCTGTTCAACAAACTCGATATAACATATAAGAGACGATTATCTGTATATTATGAACTCCAATTCAGATGAGATTTTACAGCGCATCCAGTCTCAAGAATTGTTAATGGTTAATCCCCGTCGCAAAAATGGTGTGATTATCTGTAAAAAATATCATGCAGAATTTGTGGGACCTGGGGCGATAGTAGGCGGTCAATTTGACCCTGATGTTATTGAGGTAATTCCTGTAGGTAAGTTGTCTCTAATCACGCCGAAAGACTCTGAAGCCAGAAGACAAGCTTATAAAATGCGGAGACAATGGGTTAAATTAACTAAACAAATTACGGACAATCCTATACCAGAAGAAAGAGCGCAAGTCATACTGAATCAATTTGAAAATTGGTTTGATTTGGAAACAGTAAGTCACATTCCTGATGAGGCTTTCGCGCTTCTGGTGGGAGTTTTACCACAAACTATTCGGAAAGTCCGCAATAATCAACTATTCTGACCGCCCTTAGTCATTGCCAAGGATGAAGGATGAAGTAATCAGTAATCAGTTATCAGTAATCAGTTATCAGTTATAATCAACCACCACCTCCCCCAATACCCCAATACCCCAGTCTCCCAGTCTCCCCATTCCTTCTGACCCCCTGGGAGGAGACTTAATATATCTAGGTATTGAACCGCGTCAGATCGGCTTTGTTGTGAAGTCTCCTGAGCGCGGGAAGACTCCTGACCCCACACCCCATTCCCCATTCCCCATTCCGCTTTACCGCTTTGCTTCTTCCTTTTGTGACAGGGAATTATTTACTATCTTGGTGTAACCACTTTGTTTCATCACTGCGTTGACAAAACCGAAGAATAAGGGATGGGGTGTATCAGGGCGAGAGCGAAATTCGGGATGGAATTGGGTAGCAATGAAAAAGGGATGATTTGGTAATTCAACAATTTCTACTAATCTTCCATCAGGGGATGTCCCACTGATTTCATAACCAGTCTCTAAAAACTTATTACGATAAGCGTTATTAAATTCATAGCGATGGCGGTGACGCTCATAAATTACTTCTTTTTGGTAGAGAGAAAAAGCTAGGGTATCCGGTTTGAGACGACAGGGATATAATCCTAAGCGCATCGTACCACCCAAATCTACAACATCATGTTGTTCGGGGAGTAAATTAATTACAGGATTAGTGGTGGTTGTGTCAAATTCAGAGCTATTAGCATCCTTGAGGTGTGCTATGTGACGCGCCCATTCAATAACTGAACATTGCATTCCTAGACATAAGCCGAGAAAAGGAATATTATTTTCACGAGCGTATTTAATGGCTATAATTTTGCCATCTACACCACGAATACCAAACCCACCAGGAACAATAACCCCACTAACCTCCTGAAGATATTTTTCCGCCCCGTTAGTTTCCAAATCTTCCGCACTGATCCAACGAAGATTAACTTCTACCTGAGCAGCGATCGCAGCGTGTCCCAAGGCTTCTACTACAGATAAGTAAGCATCAGAAAGTTGAATATATTTGCCTACAATGGCAATTTCTAGCTTATGCTGGGGAGATTTCATTTGTTGCACCAGATTTCTCCATCCTACTAAATCTGGCTCTTTCTGAGGCAATTGTAAAAGTTCTAGGGTTTGTTGTGCCAAGCCTTCTTGTTCTAAAATTAGGGGAACTTCGTAGATACTGCTAGCATCACGGGAAGTAACGACGGATTCTACTGGAACATCACAAAATTCGGAGATTTTTTCTTTAATCCCTGGTTTGAGAGGGCGATCGCTGCGACAGACTAGAATATCAGGTTGAATCCCAATAGAGCGTAATTCTTTGACAGAATGTTGAGTAGGTTTGGTTTTCATCTCTCCTGCTGCTGGTATCCAGGGAATTAGGGTAACGTGCATATAAATAGCATTATTGCGCCCTACATCTTTACGAAACTGGCGAATTGCCTCAATAAAGGGTAATGACTCGATATCCCCTACAGTCCCGCCAATTTCGGTAATAACTACATCAGAACTGGTATTATTACCTACTCTTCTAATTCTCTCTTTGATTTCATTGGTAATGTGGGGAATAACTTGTACTGTTCCCCCTTGATAGTCTCCTCGTCTTTCTTTATTAATTACTGCTTGATATATTGAACCTGTAGTGACGCTATTGAGACGAGACATAGAAGTGTTAGTAAAACGCTCATAGTGTCCCAAATCTAAATCTGTCTCTGCGCCATCGTCGGTAACAAATACTTCTCCATGTTGAAAAGGACTCATAGTACCAGGATCGACGTTAATATAAGGGTCAAGCTTGAGGATAGATACAGAATAATTCCGAGACTTGAGTAGTCTTCCTAAGCTAGCTGCAACAATACCTTTCCCGATACTGGAGACAACACCACCAGTAATAAATACGTATTTAGTCATAAGATTTTCAATAAATTATTAAGGGTGAAAAATGCGCTGAATTTTCCCAACATCTCCCACCAACATAATCTTTTAGCAACAAACATAATATTCTACAATAATTTGCTCTGCTGACACTGTCTCCTCTCACCCTTGGAAATTAACCAGTTAAATGTTTGAATTATTGCTTGATAAAGATGGCGATCGCGATGGTATTCCTAATGTACTATTAGAAGCAATGGCAATGGAAATTCCTGTAGTTTCTACCGCTATATCAGGAATTGTTGAACTAATTGAAGACCGCAAAACTGGTTTATTAATACAGCAAAAAGATCCCCAAGCTCTAGCAAATGCACTGGAAGAATTAATCAATAATCCTGAACTTCGACAACAACTAAAAGTAGCAGGAAGAGCTAAAGTAGTTGCACAATTTTCTTTAGAAGAAAATGTCAAGGAAATTAAACATTTACTGGTAAATGCTTGGGAAGAGTCCCTGACAAATAATCAATCCTCAGTTAGTTTACTTAAAGAAAAATTTAGCTCCAATGAAGTTTAGGGCGTGTCATCATGAGGTAATAACTAATAAGTAAGAGGTATTTATCGTTCATACTTATGGTTATGACTGGTTGTATTGTTATGGATTTGTTAAAGTCAAAACTGGAGAAACTTTATGGTATTTAATTACGAGAGTTAATATGAAATGGCTCAATGTTGGTTATCAAAATTATGCTAAAATCTTCTACATCTAGGCGAACAAATAATAAAGATCAAAAGTTTTGTGACGGTGTTTTAACCTGTCACGAAACCTGCTTATTAGAATCACCGGTCATTTATGCAGGTGAGTATTCAACTCGGAATGGGGTGACTACTGTTTAAAAAATAAACACTAACTTTAAATCCCATTGATTAGCACTAAGACGGATAATTACTATTTGTTTGATAAATTCCCGAAAATAAAATCTTCTTTCCGCTTCAGACAGATCAAACCAGAATTGGGGTAAGGATACAGTACTTGCGATCGCCTGTAAATCTTTCGGGGGTAGTTGAGCGATTTTCGCTTGGAGTTGTGCTATTTCTAGTTGTAATTTATAACTACGTAAGTCAGCAGTTTCTTGGTCGAGAATACCTTGATTTTGTAATTCTTTTATCTGGTTTAAAATGGCTTTTTTTTCTTCTAAAGCTGTCCAGACATTATTTTGAATATTATTGGGTTTATTTTGGCTTAATTCCTTAACTGCAATGGGTAATTCTTGGCAAATTTTATTAATAGTAAGTTCTAAAATTTGTTGGTAATTAATTGCTTTACACTTCGGTACTTTAGGACAACAATGACATCTTAGATAAAGATATTCTTGTTTTTTATTTCTTTTAGTGACACGGGATATCGTCATTGGTAAATGACAGTAATCACAAATTACTAACCCTGCTAAAGAACGAGGTGCGCTGGCTGTTCGCGGGGCTAAAAGACTATTACGTCTTAACAAACGGTCAATTTGTGCTGCTTCTTCCTGATTAATGATTGCTGCGTGAGTATTAGAAATTATTATCCCATTTTTGTATTTTGTGTTCCCTCGATACACAGGATTAGTTAACCACTTGTGACCAGTAGAAGGAGCAATTTTTTTACCATATCTTTTTTCTAAATATCTAACAGCACCCCGCAGAGAACCAAATAATAAAAATTGTTCAAAAAAATCTTTAACTACAGGAGCAGTACTTTTATCAATAATATACCTGTCTTTGCCTCGACGATAACCATAGGGAGCTTTCCCAGGAGGAGGAAGGTTTTTAAGACGGTTTCTGGCGTGTCCCTGTTGTAGAAGACGACTATATTTATTAGTTTGAATTTCTTGCAATAATTGAGCAAGATTGTTTTTAATATTTATATTTGATTGAGATGATTTATAGTTTTGTTGTGTCGCAATTACTTCAATTCCCAGTGCTTCTAATTGGTTAAGGCGATCGCTGATTTCAGTAATAGTATCCCCCAACTCTTGTAAATGGCGAATTATAAGATATTCTGGGGTATTTTGTTGACAGTCTGCAATTAATTGTTGCAGTTGTTGACGTTGACCAAGATCGTGATATGTGCGATCTATTTCCCAACCAACAAATTCATCTTCAGGAGCAGTATCTATTAAAGGATCGGTATAGATATAAGCAATAGTCTTCATCATGGCAAAATTAACTACTTACCTGAAGATACTCGATCATTTAAAATCAAATTATGTTTTTTCAATCAAACAAAATAGTAAACTATGTTGTGAGTTAGAATAAGCGCGATCGCTTTTACCAGGGCAAAATTTCACCATTAGAATGCCAAAAAGTTCCCGTATTTTCTAAATTCAATTCGTCAATGCGAGCCAATAGTCCTTTGACTGATTGTTCTGGTGTAATGCCAGATTTGGTAAAACCAGTCATATCAGTCTTGACCAACCCTGGATGAAGAATACCAACGGCAATTCCAAGGGGTTTTAAATCTACAGACAGTGATTTACCAGCCATTGATAAAGCCACCTTAGACATCCTATAACCATAAGAACCACCAGAAGTATTATCCTCAATTGAACCCATACGGCTGGTCATCATAATGACTTTTGAGCCTTTTTTCAGATTGGGAAGCAAAGCTTTAGTAAGCCGTAGTGGACCTATGGCATTAACTTCAAATTGTCTGCGGATGCTATTTATATCTAGATGTTGGAGATTAATTCGTTCTAAAATACCAGCATTATTAATCAAAACATCAATTGATTTGCCATCAAGTCTTTTGACTAAGTCGTTAACTGAGTTATCGGAGGTAATATCTACATCCGTTTCTACTGATACGCCTAAATTCTTCAATTCGTCTGAAGTGGAGCGACATACAGCAATAACGCGCTCGCCTCTCCCCTTAAGTTGACGACAATACTCTAAACCAATACCTCGATTTGCTCCTGTCACTAAATAAGTACCCATTTTGTTTATTCTAAAGATGAAAATTACTATTATTGGCTGTGGATATGTAGGAATAGCGATCGCTCGCTTCTGGAATCAAGCAGGTCACAATCTTACAGTAACTACTACAACACCAGATAAGGTAGAACAATTATCCCAATTTGCTGAGGAAGTTGCGATCGTTAAGGGCAACGAGCCTAATACTTTACAAAAAGTAATACAAGACCGAGATGTAGTGTTGCTTTGTGTGGGAGCAAAAAACCGCAGTAATTATCAAGAAGTTTATTTAGAAACAGCCAAAAATGTTGTTGAAGTTATCAAGAATAATTCTAATGTTAAACAACTAATTTATACAGGAAGCTATGCAGTTTTAGGAGACAAAAACGGAGCATGGACAGACGAAACCGAATCAATTGATCCTGCCAACAAACATAGTGAGATTTTATGTAAAACCGAAGAAGTTTTACTATCAATTCAATCAGAAAAACTAAAAGTGTGTGTTTTGCGTTTAGCTGGTATTTATGGAGAAAGAAGAGAGCTAATAAAAATCTTTCGCTCTAGGGCTGGTACTACTCGCCCAGGTACAGGAGAAGACTACAGTAATTGGATACATTTAGAGGATATCGTCAACGGAATTGAATTAGCCAGAGCTAAGGAATTAACAGGTATTTATAACTTAAATTGTGATGAACCGCTACCAACTCGGGAATTTTTCCAAAGATTATTTACAACTCACAATTTACCCCCCATCACTTGGGATGAGTCTGCTGATTCTGTCAGACCTTACAATACGAGATTATCTAACAAAAAAATTAAAGCTGCTGGTTTAAAGTTAACTTATCCTCAGATTATGTTTTGATAATTTTAATTAGGGGTGGGGTCAGAGGTCAGAGGGAATGGGGTCAATCCGCTTCCCTCGAATGAGCGCACTCTGAATTCTGAATTCTGAATTCAGACTTCTACTATACCTGAAAAATACCTGAATTTTTCCCCTTTTACTTTCCGAAGGTCAACTGCATAATATTAACAAATCAACTTAATATCATATGGGGCGAAATATACCTGCATAATTTTCGGTTAATTTTCATAGCTATTATTACTTGATCGACTAATTTTGGTACTTTAATAGAAGTACAGCTTACTTCAAAAGCTATGTTCCAATATTTATAAACCTATGAACCATGATATCTATGACGATCGCGCGATGCCCGATTTTGAAGGCGATCGCCCTAAAAGAGCGTCAGAAAATAATCTTAAATTAGTTGCCCAAGGAATTGGAGGTAATTTAGCTTTAGCTTCTGCTGTTACCCTAACCCTCCTCGGGGGAATGGTACTAGTTTTAGTTTTATCCGTAGTATTCATTCTCGGTAGCGAAAACCCAGGAGTAGGTTTAGCCATCTCGGTTGTCATTACCCTGATTTTTAACATTGCTGCTTTCTTTATTTCCCCCTTGTTGATGGATTTGACTCAACGCTGGCTTTATCAAACTCGTTGGGTTTCTTTGGCGGAAATTGCCAATCTCAGTCCTGAAACTGCTGAGGTAATTCAGCGTGTCTGTGCTGCTAAAAAACTCAAACAACCACGTTTAGGGATTATTGATGACCAAAACCCCACCGCTTTTACTTACGGCTCTTTACCCAACAATGCACGTTTAGTGGTGAGTCAAGGCTTATTCACCTACCTAGATGATGAAGAAATTGCTACGGTATATGCTCACGAACTCGGTCACATAGTCCATTGGGATTTTGCTGTGATGACGGTGGCTTCTACTTTAATTCAAATTTGCTATCTCATCTATAGTTTTGCCCGCCGTATGAGCTACCGAGGTAGTAGTAAATCTAAATCTGCTTTTCGTAATGCTGCTTTGGTAGCATATATTTTCTACATAATCGGCTCTTACTTACTACTATATCTATCACGAATTCGAGAATATTTTGCAGATCGTTTTGCTGCGGAAAATACTGGTAATCCTAATGCTTTATCCCGTGCATTAGTGAAAATTGCCTATGGCATTGTGGAAGAGGGCAGTAAAAATCAAGAACAAAGTCGCCTATTAGAAGGAACTCGCCCCCTTGGTATTTATGATGCTAAAGCTGCAACTTCTACCGGAACAGCTTATCGTATTGCTGCTTCTCCTGAAAAAGTGGGTAGAGTGTTTTTGTGGGATCTGTTTAATCCTTGGGGCTGGTGGATGGAATTAAATTCTACCCATCCCCTCACTGGTAAAAGAGTCCGCGCCCTCAGCACCTATGCAGAACAACTGGGTTTAACAGTTGAATTTGAGATGGGTAGAGTTGTTGCTGAAGGTAACAAGCTCAATAAAAAACGTCTCTATAGCAATTTTGTAGGGGATGTATTACTGTTTCGTCTAGAGATTGTGGGCTTATTACTAGGTTTCATTGTTGCTGTTGTGTTAGCACAAACATTTTTATCTTCTCAATCTGCGATCGCCTATCCTCTCATGGGCTTTGGTTTGGGAGTGATAATTAAGAGCTTAGTCATGTATCCCCAGTATAGTAATGCTCCAGAAACCGATGTTCTCGAATTGATGAGCGATCCTTACGCTAGTCCCTTAAGAGGGAAACCAGCCAAGCTAGAAGGACATCTGATCGGTCGTGGTCAAGCAGGTTACAAATTTGGTTCTGACCTCAAGATACAAGATCGAACTGGAATGCTTTATTTACACTATAGTTCCCGTTTTGGTCCTATTGGTAATTTCTTGTTTGGTATGGGGCGAGTGCAAAATCTCATTGGCTCTCAAGTTAATTCCCATGGTTGGTTTCGTCGCGGTATTATGCCCTGGATGGATTTAGTTCAGCTAACAACCGCAGATGGTACAGTAGTTAATAGCTATCATCGTTTTTGGTCTTTTCTCTTGGGTTTTGGCGCGATCGCTCTTGGTTTATTCCTAGGTTTCAGCTAAATCAGTAATCAGTAATCAATTACCAGCTAGGGTGGGGGATATACAGATATGTGTCTATATCCCCCACCCTACTTTGATTTGTTGGTGTTGTCATATTAAGATGATTTTTTTGGGCAAAGGAAAAAAAACTGACTTAACTTTATTATGAAAAATAATAGGAATAAAAATCCCAAAAAAAACAATTTTTCGGCAAAAAATTTTAAATTAGTTATAAAATTGAAAAATACCCTGTTAAAGCATCTGGAACATCCTATAAGCGATATTTATCATTGGCTACTGGTAATATCCTGGGGTCAATTTTTGCTATTAATGGGGTTATTTTATTTACTGATAAATATTATCTTTGCTCTAGCTTATCTTAGTACTAAAGATGGTATTGCCAATGCTACACCAGGTTCTTTTAGTGATGCTTTTTTCTTTAGTGTGCAAAGCCTTTCCACCATTGGCTATGGCGCGATGTATCCCCAAACTATCTATGCTCAAATTTTAGTGACTTTTGAAGTGTTAGTTGGTTTGTTATCAGTAGCAATGATAACTGGGTTGATGTTTGCTCGCTTTGCTACACCCAAAGCCAGAATTTTATTTAGTAATGTCGCAGTAATTTGTCCTTTTAATGGAATTCCAACTTTGATGCTGAGAGTCGCTAATCAAAGAGATAATCGGATTATAGAAGCTCGGATTAAAATGAGTTTATTAATGAATGAAGTTAGCCCCGAAGGAATTGAATTAAGACGTTTTTATAATCTCCCTCTACTACGTTCAGAGTCTCCGAGTTTTCGTCTTAGTTGGTTAGTCATGCACCCAATAGATAAGTCTAGCCCATTGTATGGAGAAAATGCTACCTCTTTAGCTAAATGTGATGCAGAACTTATGGTAATTTTAACTGGTTTAGACGAAACTTTCTCTCTTACAATTCATGCTCGCTATAGTTACAATGTTAAAGATATTTTGTGGTCAATGCGCTTTGTTGATATTCTCCACAAAAATGATCAGGAAAAATATACTATTGACTACCAGCACTTTCATGATGTAATTCCTTTAGATAACTGCTCCATAAAATAAGAGATTTTTAGCTGATGATCGCCATTTATCCAGGTAGCTTTGATCCAATTACATTGGGTCATCTTGATATTATTACCAGAGGAAGTCAATTATTTGAAAAAGTAATAGTTGCTGTTCTGTCTAATCCTAGTAAAAAACCTTTATTTACTGTGGAAAAGCGGATCGAGCAAATTACTTACTGTACTAAAAATCTATCTAATGTGGAAATAGATAGTTTTGCTGGATTGACTGTAACCTATGCTAAATTAAAATCCGCTAAAGTCTTGTTAAGAGGATTAAGAGTATTATCGGATTTTGAAAAAGAACTTCAGATGGCTCATACTAATAAAACTTTACAAGAAGATATCGAAACAGTGTTTCTTGCTACAACTAAAGAATATAGCTTTTTAAGTAGTAGTGTGGTTAAAGAAATAGCTCAATTTGGGGGAGAAATAGCTCATCTTGTTCCTAAAGAAATTGCCGAGGATGTTTATAGCTATTACCAAAAACTATGATAGTTCTAGATTACGAAATCAGAGTTGTTTTTATACAATTAATAAATATCTTGACAAAATAAGATAGTAGCTTATATCAAGGGTATTTAAGATAAATTATCATCTAAAATTTAGATCGAAGCTGTATGATGAAAACTAAATTAACATCATAACTTTATAATAAAAATTTCAATTATCTTAAAAAATGTTACAAAAAGAACCTTTCCCGTCACATGACCAATCTGCTATATCAGATATAGACCAAAATAAACCCAAGCTAAATGTTGACTTTCAACAAGAATTAGAGCAGTTAGAAAGTATAATTTTAGATGGTGTTCGTATTCCTCTGACAGAGTTAATTGTTATAGATGAAGCCTTAATTCTAGACCAGGTTGATTCAATCCGCCAACATATTCCCAGAGAAATAGCGATCGCCAGAGGGATTCTACAGCGTCAGGAAGAAATATTAAAACAGGCTGAAGACTATGCACGTCAAGTGATAGAGTCGGCTAAACAACAAGCAGAGCGCATTATCAAAGAATCTGCACTAGTTCGCCAAGCAGAATTAGAAGCCACCAGAATCAAAATAGAGACTCAACGGGAATGTGAACAACTCCGACAAGAAACTCAAGGAGAAATTGAACAATGGCAAGAAATAGCGATCGCCCAATACCAAGATATGCAGAATGGTGCTGATGAGTACGCCAGAAATGTCTTGGGAAATTTAGAGGAACAATTGAGCCAGATGCTTGTTATTATTCGTAACGGTTATCAGGAATTAGAACCTGAAACCGTTGAAGATAGATCGAATAACCCATAATTTTATGACTAATAAAAAAGTTATCCGCACCGATAAAGCACCAGCACCAGTAGGTCCTTATAATCAGGCGATCGCAGCCACGGGACAAATGATTTTTATCGCAGGACAAATCCCTCTAAACCCAGAAACAGGAGAGATTGTGGGACAAAACGATGTGGTTGAGCAAACCCAGCAGGTTATGAAGAACATCGAAGCTATATTGACTGAATCTGGTGCTAGTTGGTCAAATGTCGTGAAAACTAGCGTCTTTCTCAAGGATTTAGCTGACTTTACCCCAGTAAACCAAGTATATGCCCAATACTTTGATGAAGCAACAGCCCCCGCCCGTGCTTGTGTTGAGGTTTCCCGTTTACCGAAAGATGTTTTAGTAGAGATTGAGTGTATTGCAGTCTGTTAGCAGTTGAAATATTTTGATTAGTTGCTTACTGCTAAAGCATCCTCCCAGACTTTAACCGTAGCATCGAAACTACCACTAGCCAGATAGCGACCATCAGGACTAAATACCAAAGATTCCACCCAGTGTTTATGACCTCTAAGCCTAGTGTTGAATTGTCTTGTTTCCAGATTCCAGAGGATAATTCCATCATTTCCCCCACTAGCGAGGATGGGGCGAGTTGGATGGAGAGCGATCGCTCTTACTGCTTCTGAATGTCCCATTAAAGTATTGAGTAACTGTCCTGATTGCAAATCCCATATCTTAATAGTGTGGTCATGACTAGCAGTGATTAAAGTTTGACCATCGGGGGTAAACACCAAACCACTAATCATTTTGTTGTGGGGCTTAAACTGAGATATATAATTTCCTGTGCGGATATTCCAAAACTTAACAGTACCATCACTATCTCCATTAGCTACCAAAAATCCATTAGGGTTAACGGCGATCGCATTAGTAACATTACCTATATCCGCTAGAGTGTAGTAAGGAGACTGGGGAAGAGTAGCTAAATTCCACACTTTCATCCCATCTAAACCACCACTAACTAAAGTTCTACCATCAGGAGTGATAGCTAAGGCTGTAACACTGGTTTTATGTTCTAAGATTGCAGATTGATATTCCCCTGATTGCCAATCCCAAATATTAATCCCTGAATCTTCCCCACCACTGATTAAATTTTTGCCTAATGGGTCTATTGCCATAGCTAAAATACCACTTCTTTGAGCGCGTATTTCAGTTAAAGACTCTCCTGTCGTCAAAGACCAAATTCTCATTTGAGCATCATTTCTACCACCACCACTAATCAGCATAGAACTGTCGGGAGTAAATACCAAAGAATCTACTGCTCCTTGATGGTCATTGAGAGTGTAAACTAGACGCACTCTCCGCCAAGGTCGAGGAGAAGGACTAGTAAACTCAGGTCTGATTTGTTCTTGGTTGGGGTTAAACTCTTCTGAATCAAAAATTTCTTGAGCATTAATCCCTAGATTAATATTTAATCCTAAAACTATAGCGATCGCTGTTAGCAGTTTTTGTCTTTGATTACGGCGATCGTTTTTCTTAAATAACTCCATACAACACCTCATTAAAATAAACCGAGTCAGGCTATCAGCAAGTTTACTACAAGGAAATAGGGAGTAGGGATTGGGGATTGGGGATTGGGGGACTGGGGGACTGGGGAGATTGGGGAGATTGGGGAGATTGGGGGACTAGGGAGAAATAATACTTATTACTTATTACTTTCTTCATCTCCCGATTACAAATATTCTACAGCAGTTAAGTTAAAGAAGTCCCAATTCATCCCGTCAGTAAACTGAGGGACTTCATAGGAGCAAGAAGTTAAAAAATGTCGTAATTTTCGTCAGTAAAGTCCAAACCAGGTTGTAAGTTAGCTACTTCTTGTCCATTTACAGACAATTTACCAGTAATGTCGTCGTAATTAACTTCCGCATCAGCATTAACCCCTTTAATCAAGATTTTATCTTCATTGACTTGGAAGTCATTAATAGTGTCTGTACCATTGTCAAAGAATTCTAGAACAAAGGTATCTTTACCTTCTCCACCATAAAGATTGTCATTACCAGCACCGCCACTGATGACATCATTACCAGCACCGCCTAGAATTAAGTCGTCACCACCATTGCCAGAGATTGTATCGTCTCCTTGATTACCCATGAGGAAATCTATATCTTCTCCTCCGTGGATGACATCATCGCCACCTTGACCATCAATAAAATCAAATCCAGCACCGCCACTGATGACATCGTTTAGTTGTCCACCACTGATAGAGTCGCTTTGATCTGTACCCTGTAAATTGTTTTCTTTATTATCGAAACCGACAATATCTAAACCTCCAATAATATTAGAAGTAGAAGAGAGGGATTCGCTAGATTCTAAAATACTTGACATAATATAAAATTTGCGTTCGTGGTTTTTATTAAGGAAGTAGTTACTCTTGGTAACTGAGGAAGTTTTATAATTATTTCTACTTAGATGTAAGTGGTAATACTTACGAGTTATCCTTAGAGTACAACAAGAAATTTAGTTTTTTAAGAGTCTTTATTGAAACTACATCTTCAGGTGTCTTTTTGATGTATTTAAGAAAAAAATATATTCAGGTGTCTTTTTTTTATGATTATTTTAAATTTACTTACTACTTAAAAACTTTATACATTAACCTTTAATTGCAAATTTTAGGTAAAGTTTAACCAAATATTTTTATCGAACATTTAAGTAGTTATGAAAAATATGATGCGATAGTTGAGATAGGCAATCCGCAATAGTGAATGGGAGGGATCGTTGTACAAATAATTTTGCGCTTGGTACTTACCATTCAATTTTTTCTCGCCCCAAGACGAAAAAATCTCCCCGACGCAGAGAGATTAGAGCAATTTGAAAAAGTAATGTAAGAGATAGATACAATATATGGGGAAAATTTAAAATCTGCGCTCTTAGTAATACCTATTACCTATAATAATTACTAATTACTATTTCTACTTATTCCCTATTCCCTTACGCGCTTTATAGTCTATCGCTATTTTAGATAAATGGTATTATCAAGAGATCCTAATTTATTGTTAGGTTGCTATAAGTATTTATCTAATATCTTGCTCCAAAGCAATAAATCACCAAGAAATTAATTTCTTGGCTAATAGTATCAAGTCCTCTCAAGAGGAATAAAATATAGTTTTGATAATAGTTATAGTCTATTAAAATAGAGTTATTTTTTTAGAGAAAAACTTGAGTTTCGCGGTGGTATGGCTTCAAGGTGTAAGATATGAGTTGCTCAGAACTTTATATTATAGATAACCCCTAACAACTAACAACTAACAACTAACCAATAATTACAGCACTTCTAGCTGATAATTGGAGTTGCAATATGTTATTTTCTGCACCTTGATTCCATGAAAGCTTACCTTCTCCATACAGGATTTGACTGGATTGAATTTCTAAATCCTTAACTGAGACTTCAACAGTAACAGAATCAATGTCTGCATTAACAGCAACAATGACAGTATCAGAATCTAAAATGCGAGCAAATATGTAAGTATTATCTTGGGCGTATAACACCTGGTATTTTCCAGTACGTAGAGCAGGATATTTATGGCGTAGTGCGATAAGTTGCTTATAGTTATTAAGAGTTTCTAAGTCCCAATTTGCATCTGAAGGGAAACCACGACGACAATCAGGGTCTTTTCCTCCTAGCAAGCTTACTTCATCTCCATAGTAGATACAAGGCGCACCAGGAAAAGTTAGTAATAATACTGTAGCCAGATGAACACTAGCTTTGTCTTCTGCTACAGCAGTGAGTACCCTTGAGGTGTCATGACTGTTAAGTAAATTGAGTTGAGTTAACTGTATTTCCCAAGTATATAAGTCTAGTAAATTTTGAATTCTGAGGGCATAATCTTCCGCATTTAAGGGAGGGTAGGGAGTATAGTGGGGTTGGATATATTCGGGAATAAAGCGATCGCCTGCTGTAAAAGCAATAGTGGGTTCAGCAAAACGATAGTTCATCACCCCATCAAATTGTGTCCCATCCAGCCATTGACTAGCATCTGACCAAATTTCCCCTACAATATAGGCTTCGGGGTTAATTGCCTTAACGCGATCGCGGAATTCTTGCCAAAAACCAGGGGTTGTCACCTCATTGGGAACATCTAACCGCCAGCCATCAATACCTTTTTTAAGCCAATATTCCCCAATTTGCATAATATATTCTTTAACTTGGGGGTTATCATGATTAAATTGGGGTAAAGCGCGATTTCCGACCCAAGAGATATAATTAGCTATTTTACTGCCATCATAAGCAGCTAAGGGCCAATCCTCCACCTTAAACCAGTCTAACCAAGCTGAATCACCCCCATTTTCTAGAATATCGTTAAAGAAGAAGAATCCGCGACTCGCATGATTAAATACTCCATCGAGGACAATTTTAATGTTTCTCTGGTGTGCTGCTTCAATTAGTGCGTCAAAAGCAACATTTCCCCCCAACATCGGATCGACTTGATAGTAATCATGGGTATGATAGCGGTGATTAGAAGCAGACTGAAAAATGGGTGTAAAATAAACAGCATTGATTCCCAAATCTTGGAGATAATCTAATTTATCTATTACTCCCCATAAGTCTCCTCCTTTGTAGCCTGTATAAGTGGGTTTAGCATCCCAAGATTCTAGATTAGAAGATTGCCACAATCCAAGGTGAGTTTTTTGGCTTTTACCAAAGCGATCTGGAAATATCTGATAAAAAACCGCATTTTTTACCCAATCAGGAGTTTTAAAATTCATGTTGATTCTCAGTTGTTAGGAGTTATTGTATATATTGGTTTGGGACTAGCAAAATTTTCACGGCTACATAATGAACGGAGAACACCCAAGACTACTCAAACAGGTCAGAATTTTGGATGCTGTTGCTAATGTAGATATCGTTGCAGATGTATTGATAGTTAACAATGGCATCAAAGCTATAGAAACAACTATTACTGAGCTTCCTACTGATACTCAAATCATAAATGTTCAAGGGTTAATTCTAGGAACAGGATTATGTGATCTTTATAGTCATAGTGGAGAACCTGGGAATGAAACTAGGGAGACTTTTCAATCTCTTGCTGCTAGTGCTGCTAGTGGTGGATTTACCCAAGTGGCTATATTACCAGATACTAACCCTAGCTTGAGCGATCCTGAAGTTTTAGCCTCAGTCCTTCATAAAACGCAACAAATTAGCCCAGGATTACCCACAATTCACTTTTGGGCTACTTTATCTCACCAAAATAATACAATTCAAATGACGGAGTTAGCCGATCTTAAAGATTATGCGGTTGGTTTTACCGATCAGTTTACTCTTAGCAATCTCCCGTTTCTGCGACAAGCACTAGAATATGTCAAACTCTTTAACAAACCTATTGCTATTGGACTCTCTCACAATGAATTAACCAATCAAGGAGTAATGAGAGAAGGTGCAAACTCGATTCGTTATGGCTTACCAGGGAATCCTGGTTACTCAGAAGCATCAGCGATCGCAGCAGTCTTAGAAATTATTGACAGCATCAAAACACCAGTACATCTGATGCGAGTTTCTACCGCAAGAGGAGTGGAATTAATTGCTGATGCGAAACAGCGTGGAGTACCTGTTACAGCTAGTACTACTTGGATGCACTTACTATTTTCTACTACAGATATTGCTAGCTACAATCCCAATTTACGCCTTGAACCACCTCTAGGAAACCCAGAAGATAGATTAGTTTTAATTGACGGAGTCAAGCAAGGTATTATAGACGCGATCGCTATAGACCATCAAGCTTATACTTATGAAGAAAAAACCGTCGCTTTTGCGGAAGCACCTCCAGGAGTAGTAGGTTTAGAATTAGCCTTACCTATACTGTGGCAGACATTTGTTGCTAGTGGTCAATGGACCGCTCTAGAATTATGGCACGCTTTAAGTCTTCGTCCTCGTAGTTGCTTAAATCACAATCTTTCTAGTATTCAAAGTAGTCAAGCTAATGAATTAGTTTTATTCGATCCGCAAAAATCTTGGACGCTAGATCATAATAGTCACAAGTCTTTGGGTGCTAATACTCCTTGGTGGGGTAAAACTATTACAGGGCGCACTCAGAAAATTTGGACGCAAACAGCAAATAATTAGTAATCACTATTCAGTAATCAGTAATCAGTAATCAGTTATCAGTATTCAACAATTAACAACTAACCACTAACCACTAACCACTAACCACTAACCATCATCAATCAATTCCCGATTACTCTTCTTCTAAGAGCTTGGAAATAAAGGAAGATTGGTAACTGATAGTATTCCACAACCAACCACATTAAACAGAATAAATGAGCAAGAAAGGTTAAAATCATCCAGAAAAAGGGCAACCAAGACAAAGGTGTTCCTGGTAAGGTCGGAAAGAGATAACCTCCCAATGCAACAATAGCTGTAGGTAAAACCAGAAAAGCGACAGCAGCGATCGCATAACGACCTCCCGATTCAGCACTTTCTCGTTGAATTCCTTTCCAGCCTTTCCCATTCCAATACCAAGTCAAGGGAAGCTGGCTATCTGCCATTTTTAGGAGTTGTCTATCAAAGTTGGTGGTAAATATGTGTTGACAAAATTGACAAGCAAACACTTCCATTAATGGCATCCCCCTAATCGTACCATGACGACATACAGGACAGGGATATTCTCCGTCAGCACAAAAGCGATCGCTAAGATTTATAGCTCCAGACATAGGCAGAGGTGAAGATAATTCCAGTATTTAATAGATTATTATAGATAGATTTATTAATCCACTAGCAGCTTTCGCCATAGAACGATATAAATAGCAAAATTTGTTTGCATTAGTGATTAATTTTGTAAAAAGGATAGCCTATCTAAAAAACAAAGTTCCTGTTTGCATTAAACCTACAATAAAACCTAAAATTCCTCCTAGATTGACTATAGCTTGTAACTCATTTTTGACAATACCTTGAATAGCTAATTCTAAATCTTGGGGAGAAGTAGCCATCACTCGATTTATAATCACTTGGTCTATAGATAAGATAGGAATCATCTGAGCTACTAGCTTTTCTAAATCTCTTTCTAAATAGCGATCCAAAATTAAAGCTAATTCTTGACTGACTACTTTAAGGGAACTATTAACTGCTTCTGAAGAACGCAATCTTTTAAGTAGAATTGCTGCAATATTCTCCCATTCTAAAGAATCTCCTAAATTTTTTATAAAATCTACGCCTTTATTCTGAAGATAGTCTATAATTGCTTTTCTTGTAGTTTTGCGTAACTGTCTCACTGTAGCTACTGGTAAGTTTTGCAACGAAAGATTTTGTAGCCACTCTCGAAGACGACTGCGAATTTCTAAAGAAAAAATAAATTCTTTTAATCTGGCATTGCTTATTTCTGGTTCATCTATACAAAAAGAACGCAGACGAATTAAACTATTACGAACTCCAAATAAATTAGCTACTACCCAGTAAGTACCACTAGTTTTTTCTCGGAAACCTTCATCGATAATTCCAATATTACGGTCAGTCAGAAAATCTATAATGACTCTCCGTATCAAATCAGGAGGAATTACCTCTCCTAGTATCCAATCGGAAAGCTGTCTAGCTTGAGCTTCTGTAAGTTGAAAATCTAATAGGATTTGGTCAAATATTTGATTGATTTGCGCTTCTAAAAACTCCTCTTTTCTCGATAAAACTTTTAGTAAGCGGGGTAGGGATTGACTAAATAAATCCCTCAGTATATTAGCTAAAACTTTCGCAGTTTTTTGTTCTTTATCAGCTTGGACTTGTTCTAGTGCTAATTGTAGTAGCCATAAAATAGCAGATTCTACTCTTTCTGCTTTTAACAATCTTTGAGCCAGTTTTTGTAACTCTGTTGGGGTAAGTAACGACCCCATAATGGTATCAGAAACTTTTTTTGCCAAGCGTTCTTGGTTACTGGGAATTAAACCAGGAGTAAAGGGTAACTTGCGCTTCCCGATATAAATAGGATTATAAGGTTTAAATAGCATCTTGATGGCTATGTCATTGGTGAAATAGCCAATTATGCTTCCAGCTAAGGGGGGGACAAAAAATATCCAGAGATTTGCTAGTTCCAAGGCAGTAATTAATTCAGCGATGAGGTTTAAACTAGGACAAGTTAGTTCTATCTCTATATTATTTACTGAGAACTAATACTCCCATCATTCCACCAATCAGGGGATAATGGTTAGCCTGCTTAAATCCTACTTCAAAAGCAAGTCTTACCTGTTCTTTGCCTTGAGGGAATTTTGCTAGACTAGGAGCAAGATAAGCATATTGTTCCATCATCTTAAACTCTCGTGCTGTGGGAACAACAATATTATCTAAATACCATTGCTGGAAGGCACGAATATAAGCTTGCTCAGGACGATGAAAATCCAAGATAGCTGCTTTAGCTCCAGGCTTTAGAACACGGTGTAACTCTTGCAAAGACAAGGGAATATTAGTCACATTACGCAAGCCATAGCCCATAGTAGCACAATCAAAATAATTATTTCCAAAAGGTAAAGCTAAAGCGTCCCCTTCGATCCATTCTAGGGGAAGTTGTTGCGATCGCCTCTCTTGTTTGTGGACTGCGATCGCTAGTTGCCGAGAAGAAAAATCTAACCCCACGACTTTTCCAGATATTCCGACTTTTTGCGCCAACATAAACGCTAAATCACCACTACCACAGCACACATCTAAAGCTGTATCCCCTAGATTCGGATTACTCCATTTTACTGTCATAGCTTTCCAGATACGGTGTTGACCTAAGCTTAGGCGATCATTTAGGCGATCATATTCAGGAGCAATACAGTCAAAAATTTCTTGAATATCTGATGCTGAAGTAAAAGTTTTTTGATTCATTAGTTGGGAGGATTTAATTAATATCTTTACAATTAATTACTTTTATTTATTGTTTAAATAAAGCAATTACTACTTCACAAAAACTTGATTAAGATTATATATTTAATTTTACATTTTTACAACAGAAAATTCATACAATCCTTACACAAAACCTATTGATTACCAGATATTAAAAAGTTATGATCCCAAAAGAAAGAAAGTTTAGATAATAAACAAGTTTTACTTAAGCAAAAACAACTATTACTTAAAGGAAATCGCCTAAAAAAACAAATTAATCTACTCGAAGTTACATAATTTTTAGAATTAGATAAAATAATGACATCAGGCATACTTATAGGAGAATTAGCCAATCAATTTGGTATTTCTACTCAAGCAATTAGATATTATGAACGTTTAGGACTATTAGAGCCTCCAAGAAGAAATGAAACAGGTTACAGACTCTATTCAGGAGATGCTATTACCAGATTATCTTTTATTCGTACTGCTCAAAGTTTCGGTTTAACTTTACAAGAGATTAAGCAACTATTAGAAGTAGGCTTTGCTCCCAGTAATTCCTATCAACTATTCAGAGAAATGTTGCAAAAACATCTAAATGAATTAGAAGATAAAATTAATAAATTAACTAATGATTATCAATCTCTTAATCGTAAATTTGAACAACTTAATAATTTAGTTCCTGAACCAGCACAAGGGTCTGCTACTGATGCCTATGGTGGTTCTTTATTACAGCTAATGCAACAAATTGAATCTCTATGCGCTTCTGATGAAGATGCTAATAGCATCACAATTAACCAAGGTAATCAATTGCTCCAAATGTATAGTAACGGAGAAAGGAATTTTCAGGGTGTAGAACTAATAGGAGCTAAACTTAATGGTGCTATTTTAAATAATGCTGACCTGAGTCAAGCAGAATTAATGTTAGCAAGTTTAAACGAAGCTTGTCTAGAAAGAACTAAACTGCAAGGAGCTTATTTAAGTGGCGCAGATATGATTGGAGCTTATCTCCACGCAGCAGAATTAGTAGGAGCAAATCTCATTGGTGTTGATTTAACAGAAGCAGACTTAACGGAAGCTAATTTGATAAGTTGTAATCTAGGAGGTGCTTGTCTGCGAAATGCTAACTTAAGGGGTGCTAATCTCAGCGAAGCAGTATTTATAGGAGCAGACTTACGAGGAGCAGATTTAACTGATGCAATTATTTTGGGTACTAATTTTTATGAAGCGAATTTGGAAGGGGCAATAATTAACCAAAAGCTATTGTAATTTCTGGGGATTGTTGATGGTTAATTGTTGATTGCTAGTCTCCATCCTCCCCCCAGTCTTCCCCCCTCCTCCCCCATACTTATTACTTATCCCTACTGCCAATCTTCCCAGTCTTGATTAAAGATAGAAGTATCAGGAAAAGCCGTAGGATTACCAGACTCATTTAACTTTTTCTGTAAAGATCGTAATTGTGTTTCTTTAAGATAAGACTCGTCAATTAATTCATAGGGCATAATGTCATTATCTAAAGCATAGGAAGTGATCATTCCTGCTGCTGCGCCAGATGACCATTCAAAAGAGTGTACTCGATAAGCTGCTGCTGCGATATGACTAGTTGCAATGCTCTTTCCTGTGACAACCAAATTGTCAATTTTTTGAGGAATCATGGCTCTTAAAGGTATTTGGAAGGGATAAGCTTGACCCGCTCCTCTTCTTTCTCCTTCCCTTTCTGTATTACCTGCTTTTTCTGCGGGAGATTCAGTCATACAGGGGTGAAAATCAATCGCGTAATGACCAATTCCCACCGAATCAGGGTATATTGTAGAGCGAGTACGTCTTTTTATTTGTTCAAGATCCAGATCTGGATTAGCTATTGCTTCTAGTCCATCAAGAACTTTCCACAGTTGACGATAAGTAACAGGATCGAGATTGGTTTGATAGTATTCATCCCGATAGTTGCGACGGGAAATATCAATTTCGTTAACAGTAAACCCTTGAGAGTAACCAGGATAAACTCTACCAATAATTCTTCTTCCTTCCCGCATATAAGGGTATTTTGATAAACCGTGTACTGTACCCATAGGAGAATCTAAACCCATTAATAAGCGGTGGTTGGGATAGGGTTTTTTAACTCCCTCTCCTAGTTGGGAGTCTGTTGTACCCTCTACTAACCAAAAGAAGTAAGCTAAAGCGTGTTCTTCTCCTTTTCTTAGAGTTTCAGTGCGTAATCCTCCTAACCATCCCCCTGGTTCTAATTGTCCTGTCCCTTGGAGTTGTTGACGGGTATAAACCAGATTATCTTGAGATGTCCCTGGACGATAATCATTGCCCCATGTCCAGTTTTGCATGGAGATATCCCCAGGAGTGGGAGCAGTAAAACTAATTCCTCTAAAGATTTCTCGTTCTCCTGTTTCGGGACTCCAAATACGACGATAAGTAAAAACTAAATTAAAATCTGCTAGTCTTTCTAGTTCATAACTATAATATTGATGATGTTGTAGATAAAATGGGGGCATCTCGTGTTCTTGAGGTTCTTCTGTTGCTTCCATCGCGAAAGTGTAAGTAAACCCCTGAGTGCAGTAAGGATCGTTGGTTAAACTGGAAGAAGAAGGCTCTAAATGAGATAGAGGATCGATTCCTAAGCGGTAAGGTGCATCTGCAAGAGCAACTATTTCTCCTGTTTCTGTGGCTTCAATTACATACCAATCTGGAGCAGCTTGGGGTGGGGTTAGTTTAATAATCTTTTTCTGAAATAGGGAAGAATCTTCATAGGTAAAAGCATCTTCAATGGTGCTAGAAAGAGGATAAGTATTAAGTTCAGGTTTTCCTGGTTGGGGTGAATGTTGAATTGCTGTTGCACTTACTATTTTTCTTCCTTCGATGTCCAATTCTTTAACTACTGTAGAAGGAAACCAGTGTAAAGTTCCGTTGCCTTTTGCTTCTGCATCTTTCAATTGTTGCCATAGTATAGTATGGGCATCTTTAGGGAGAAAACAAGATACACTCACCCAACAGTCTCCAGGGTTTAGTTCCCCATAAAACTTTTCAATCCTGTCTCGTAACTCTAGATAACCACGGGGATAAAATAAACGCGCTCTTTGAGTTGTTCTTTCATCTAGTGCAGATGTACCTTGAGAGGAAATTTGTCCCCCCACCCAGTCAGTAATCTCTGTTAAACACACAGTCTTCCCTTCTAGTAAAGCTTCATAACTAGCAGCAGCACCTGCTAAACCTCCCCCCACTATTAGTAGTTCACATTCTACAGTGTCATCATGATTGGGTGATGTTTGTGCTTTAGTTGTTGCAAAAGTACTAGATTCTAATAGTAGCAAGCTTAAGGAACATCCTAGAAGAGATTGAAACCAACTACTTACTGCTTTATATTGCATATTTATCCTAGAAGTTATTACGACCAACCTATTATAAGAACTAAGGACTATTTTTAATTGTGCTTTCTATTTATCAGCTAATAATTATATTGACAAAATAGATCCGTGAAAATTTGAAATCTTTACAGAACAAATGTTTAAGGCATTGTATGATATTTACGTCAACTAGAATAGGAGACCTAACTTCAGCACAGAAGTCAGCAAGGGTTCAAATTTTAGCGATCGCAGAAAAACAACAAATAATATTACGATATGGAAATATAACTAATACCAAGTCAAGTTTAAAAATGTCTGTTAAATATCTCATTAATCAAGAAAGATCGTATATCTCAGAATTATTTGAAAGGATTAATTCTAGTTATAGCATTGATAAACCGACTTATGTTATTAAAGATAAAGTTAAATTCATTGATCTATTTGCTGGTATTGGTGGAATGAGAATTGCTTTTGAATCTGACCATAGCAAATGTGTCTTTTCTTCTGAATGGGATAAATATGCGCGTCAAACCTATGAAAAAAACTTTGGCGAAATACCCTATGGAGATATTAATACAATCCCCTTTAAAGATATCCCAAATCACGATATACTTTTAGCAGGATTTCCGTGTCAACCATTTAGTAATATTGGGAAAAGAGAAGGCTTCTTACATCAAACACAAGGTACATTATTTTATACTATTGCCAGTATTTTACAAGTTAAAAAACCTTTGTGTGTTTTTTTAGAGAATGTCCCTGGTTTAGTAACTCATAATCAAGGAAAAACATTTAAGATAATCCTCGAAACTCTTGATGCTTTAAATTATGATGTTCGCTACGCTATTCTCGATGCTGCACGGTTTAATTTACCTCAAGTTAGAGCCAGAATTTATTTGGTAGGATTTCAGAGAGACTATTTGAAAAGTAGAGTTGAATTCAATTTCCCTTTAGGTCAAGAAAATGATGTCTATATAGATAGATTTATAGAAACAGGTGTCACGGGATATTCAATTAGTAAACATCTGCAAAAAACCTATTTATTCAAAAAAGATGATGGTAAGCCACAAATAATAGATCAAAATTCTCAAATAAAAGTCAAAACTTTAGTTTCGACTTATCATAAAATACAAAGATTAACAGGAACCTTCGTTAGAGATGGTGAAACGGGAATTAGATTATTGAGTGAATCAGAATGTAAAGCAATTATGGGGTTTGACAATAATTTTATTTTTCCCGTATCTAGAACTCAAATGTATAGGCAGATAGGTAATTCCGTAGCTATTACCGTTGTTAAAGCTATTGCCCAAGAAATTTATAAGGTTATTTACGACTGTTGTAAGCTCGAAGATAAAAATAGTTCAGCAATTTTATAAAGTTGCAATGATTCAAGAAAAAAAAGTTAGTCAGAAAGAATTTATATTTGATTATTATAGAAATAATCCTAATAGAGATATTGAACACAAAGAAATTGTACCGATAGTCACCAAAAACTGGGAAACTCGGTACGGAAAAAAATTAGCAGATCCAGATAGAGCGATTAGAAGCCTTTTTGAAGAAGGTAAATTAATCAAAGTTAGGATAGGCGTTTATAAATACGATCCTGATTTTGTAGCAAAACCACAGGCAAAAACATTTCCAGATAACTTAAAGAAAAAAATTTTTGAGAGAGATAACTACAAATGTGTAATTTGTGGTCAAGGTCAAGAAGAAGGTTTAGAAATTCATGCTGACCATATTATACCTAGATCGCGAGGTGGTCAAAACACTTTAGAAAACGGGCAAACTCTCTGTAGTCGCCATAATATGCTCAAAAAAAATCTACAACAAACAGAAACAGGGAAAAAAATGTTTATTAGACTTTATGAGTTAGCTCAAAAAGAGCAAGATGAACAGCTTGAAAATTTTACTAAAGAAATTTTAGAAATTTATGAAAAATACGATATTAATGGTCATATTGATTGGAATAAATAATTTACGCTAGTGATTAGCTTAGAATTAGATTTTGCCAAAATATATTTAACTACATTAATTTTGAGCCAACAGTGAGCCAAGCATCTATCCAACCAGCAAAAATAACCAGAGTATTACCCGATTCTATTGCAGAGGAAATTGGCTTTGAATCAGGAGATGCCATTGTATCTATTAATGGTACTAGTCCCCGCGATCTAATTGATTACCGATATTTATGTGCAGATGAGTACTTAGCACTAGAGGTGGTTGATACAGCAGGAAAAATACATCAGGTAGAGATTGAGAAAGACTATGATGCTGACTTGGGACTGGAATTTGAGACAGCTTTATTTGATGGATTAATTCAATGTAACAATCGTTGTCCCTTTTGTTTTATCGATCAACAACCCCCAGGAAAAAGAGCCAGTCTTTATTTCAAGGATGATGATTATCGTCTTAGTTTCCTCTATGGTAGCTATCTTACTTTAACTAATCTAACAGAAAAAGAATGGCAAAGAATTGAACAGATGCGCTTGTCTCCTCTATATGTATCAGTTCATGCTACCGAACCCGATATTAGAAGTCGTTTATTAAAAAATTCTCGCGCTGGACAAATTATGTCTCAGTTGCAATGGTTTCAAGAAAGACGCTTACAAATCCACGCCCAAGTAGTAGTATGTCCTGGGATTAATGATGGCAAACATCTAGAAAGAACTCTGTTAGATTTAGCCTCTTTTCATACTGGGGATATCCCTGCTGTAGCTTCTGTTGCAGTTGTTCCAGTGGGTTTAACTCGGTTTCGCCCTCCAGAAGATGAATTGATAGCTGTGAGTCAAGCTAAAGCTATTGAAGTCATTACCCAAGTGCAACAAATGCAGACTCAATTTCGACAACAATTTGGAACTAATGTAGCTTGGTTAGCAGATGAGTGGTTTCTGATTGCACAACAAGAATTACCACCCGAATCCCACTATGAGGATTATCCCCAAATTGGTAATGGTGTAGGGTCAATTCGCCTATTTCTCAAGGAGTTTCAAACTTTAGCTAATGAGATGTTACCTACCCAAATAGCTGCACCTCGTCGTTTAAGCTGGATAGTAGGAAATGCAGTAGAACAAGCTTTTCAACCTTTAGTTAAGCAGTTAAATTCTGTAGCAGGATTAGAAGTTAACCTAATTGCTTTACGTAGTGAATATTGGGGACAAGAAATAACCGTTACAGGATTACTAACAGGACAAGATTTACTCGCTGGCTTATCTCAGCAAAATTTAGGAGATGCTATTTTACTACCATCTCTCATGCTGAAACACGACGATACAAAATTTTTAGATGATATGACAGTAGAAGAAGTCAGTAATAACTTAAAAATTCCAATTATTCCTGTTGGCGGTGTGGAAGATTTAATCAGTAAATGTGTTAGTGCTAATTGGGGGAGAACTAGCGAAGCTGTCATGAGAGTCAATCAAGTCTGAAACTCTTGCTACATAAGCAATTAAAACTAACATAGAAAGCCCTTCTAGACTGAAATGTTGGGTTGTTTTTAAATTTCAAATTAACTGTTCTCTCCTCCACCCCCCTTTTTAAGATAGAATCAAAGCCATGTAGTCTTAAAAGATGTTAAGAAATATATAGCAAAGTTAATAATTTCATTTCATCAATATTTATGGACAGTAAAGATTTAGCAAAATACATAGAAGCTACCAATGGAATATCCAAACCTTGGCTACTAGTGCAACTCAGACTAAAAAAATTACAAGAACGCAAACATACCCTGACACAACAAGAATACCTGCAACAAGTACAAGATATTCATGATGACTTGATGAATCTAGGTCAATGGTGGAAAGGGATTGAAGGAGAAGTTTTTAACACAGATAGACAAACCCCCTGACCTCTCCCGACCCTAACCCTCATACTATAGGGCGATGCTCTCCTAACTTCACAGTATGGGTTTTCTGGTTATTTCCTATGTCTAGGTTTGTTAATTTGATTGACTAGAAGTGAGCCAAAATATCCCGTTTTTGAGCAATACAGAGAAAAATTGGGAGCGTGATAGCCCTCGTTTTTAACCGAGGGTGGAAACGCGACAGGAGGGGATTTATCTCCCTGTATCTTTTTCTAATTTTAATTTATCGATCATTTCCTCAATTACTTGAGTCATTGTTTTATCTTTTTGTTGAGCGTAAAGCTTTAATTTATTCTTGCGTTTCAGGCTTAATCTCCGCCGTGAATTTTTCTTGATTCATGCCATTGCAATGTATTTGCGTGATAGGATTTTAGCATGACAGAATATCGCACTCAAAAAATATTGTTATCTGGATATATTGACGATGAAGCTAAAGCATATTTAACATGGCTAGTTCATCAATCAAACAATCTTTATAATTCGGTTTTATTCGCGATTCGACAAACTCATTTTGAGCAATGTGAGACTCGTACTTTTTTTGAGCAAAATAATATGTATCGAATTGTCTTTAAAGACCGATATGTTAAAGCTAGTTATGCTCAGTTGTGCAAAGACTTTAAAACAAATAAGCACTATGAAGCTCTAGGAGGACAACAAGGACAGCAGTGCATAAAATCGGTACTTGAGTCAATAACTAGTTACAACAAGCTGCTTAAAAAATGGTGGAACAAAGAACTAGAAAATCATCCCAAAATCCCAAATTACCGCAAACCAGGAGGTGTCTATCAGGTTGCGTTTACCAGTCAAAATATTACCTATGATGATATAGAAGGATATGATTTGTCGAGTCTTAGTAAATCATATCGTAAACGCGGAGAAACAAGGCTTAAGCCTGTTTCGTAACATCCGCTTTAGAATCCAGCTTTTTCAAAAGCTCGAGAACTCAAATAATAGGAAAATAGATAGAGATAGTTGGAAACTCAATTTATTTTATGCCTACATATTCAGGAATATCCAGTGAAGCTTTTAGACATCCTTTAGACCGTCAAGCAGAACAAACATTACGAAGTCTTCCTGGCTTTGAACTGCTAGCCAATAGGTTTGTCGAATACTTTTATGAACGACCTCAAAATATTTATTGGCAGGGTAATTGTATTCAAGCTGGTGTGAGGCAATATTCGACTCTTTACGGGATTTTTCGGGAATGTGTGCGGGATTTAGATGTCTATCCTGAACCCAATTTATATGTGGCACAAAATCCTCTAGCTAATAGTCATGCTTTAGGACAGGAGCAACCTTATATTGTAGTTAATACAGAAATACTAGAATTAATGGAAGAAGCGGAACTTCGCACCATATTGGCTCACGAATTAGGGCATATTAAATGCGAACACACCATCTTAATTCAGATGGCAATTTGGGTAATGGGTGCTGCGGAGCTTCTGGGGGAGTTAACTCTTGGTTTAGGCAATGTGATTAGTAGTGGTCTGATTTTGGCTTTTTATGAATGGCGACGCAAAGCAGAACTATCAGCAGATAGAGCAGGGATGCTAGTCATAGATGACCTGGAGACAGTGATGACAACTATGATGAAATTGGCTGGAGGGAGTAAAAAATATGGTCACGAATGTAGTCTGGCAGAATTTCGACAACAAGCCCAAAATTACCAAGAATTAGACCGAGATAGCTTGAATCAAATTTATAAGTTTCTGATTCATAATGGCGGGAACGGTAGTTTTTTAACTCATCCTTTTGCCGTAGAGCGTTTAAGTTATTTAGAAGATTGGGCAAAATCAGCAGAATATCAACAAATTAAACAAGGAAATTATCAACGAGTCGGTCAAAAAGGCTCGGTTGAAGTTGAAGTTGAAGAGACTCAGACAGAAGTAGATAATTTACAAAGACAAATAGAAGAATTACAACAAGAAATCCAACAGATTAAAAACCAGAGAAGGGAACAAAAATAGCTTCCTTAGAAGGAATTAAATCTCTTATATTGTTCGATATACTTAGTTTCATGGTAAGTACTCAAGAATATGGCATTGAATCCCTGTCCTTGTTGCGGTTATCTAACTTTAGAAAAACCTCCACCTGAAACCGATCAAATATGTCCAGTTTGCTTTTGGGAAGATGCTATGACTTTTTATGAAGGAGGAACAAATAATGTTTCTCTTTTGGAGGCACAGCGAAACTTTGTTCAAATGGGAGCTTGTGAAGAATATTGGAGAGATTGGGTGCGTCTTCCTAGCAAAAGTGAGCAAAGACCAGCCAATTGGAAAACCTTAGACGAAAATTTTGATGTTTTCCAGCAAAAAGTTATTCAAAGTATTCAGAAAGCTTTTGACAGAGTGGAACTAGAAGATGGAATTACTTTAGTTGAAGCTCGTCTAATTGATGATTATATATTTGATTATTCTCAGAAAAAACAGCTTAAAGAAGAGCGATTCAAACAACAAATAGAACATAATCATTTATTTAGAGAGTCCTTGGATATTACTGAAAATGATCTTCTTGAAAATTGGCAAGATATTCCTGAGAGGGTCATAAAAAATTTGTCTGATGTCTTATGCTTTTTGGATGAAAAAGGCTATCGATTTTATCTGCCTGCTTACATGATTTGGACAATTAATTATTTTGGTAAATGGGATTATTATTCAGTTGATTCTACAATTTTTTCCTTATGTCCTTCCGAGTATAATCTATCTAGAAGACAACTTTTAACTGTGAAACAATGCCAAGCAATCTGCCAATTTGTGCGTTTTATGGCAATCTATGATAATGATTTCATGGCTGGTAATTTAGAAACTTTTGAATATTGGCAACAATTTTGCCAACCTTTAGGAAATGAGGTTTACTATCGATATGGGTTCTGTTTAAAAAATCGCAAAAACTAGCTGTTTTTTAACTGTTGAATTTTGATGCGATCGCCTTCAGTTACCAGCAATTTATTGACAAGACTCTAGCTATCCCTCCACCGCAATAAGCGATCGCAATGTATGAGAGTAATCCTATTAGAATTTAATTGAAGTTTTGGCAATCAGATGAATATGATTAAGCGCAATTATATCCCTCTCAAAAATAAATTCGCTATAGTCGGCTAAATCATCTAATCCTACACAGTTAAGTATAATTTCGGCACTCAACCATACCATGGCTCTAAATAAAGATTGTTTCCAGATTGTTTTCATTATTGGCTACTTCTTGAGAAAATCAACAAAATGCTTTTTACTAACTGCGAATCAAACTCTATCTTGAAACTAAAGAGCAAAAATGAAGAACCAATGAAGAAATAAATTTTAAGTAGTTAGCGCAGGATAAGGTCGCAATAGTTGAGATAAGCAATAGGGAATGGGGAATGGGACTTGGGGAATGGGACTTGGGGAATGGGGCACCGAAGGAGACTTCACAACAAAACCGATCTCTTTTGGCTTCAATACCTAGATATATTAATTCACTTTCCGCACGTCAAGTTGTCATATGTTTTGTAGTATGCCCTTGGGCTATTTTGGCGATCGCTATCAGAGTAATTTTGACTATTTAGCGGTGCCGAAGGCAACCGCGTAGCGGGTCGCCAAAAACTGATTTATTGG
>JASJCP010000154.1 GCA_030065935.1 Xenococcaceae cyanobacterium MO_167.B27 | reverse complement strand
AATATCTCCAAGGGATTTCATGGCAGGTAAGACCAGAGGATTGAACCGCCATGGTGCAATAATTGCACGACCTTTTTTGTGGATGAAAACCCCCATGGATAGTTCCTTTTAGCAGTGATGTTGATTGGACGGTTTCGCACCTCTATTTGGTTAGTAAACACAAAAATTGTATTTAGGGAAGTCACCGTGTCCCGACCCCAGACATAACCAATTATGTTTAGGTTTTTAGTAGGTGATAAGAGGGGTAAAATATGGGAATTCGCCCTTTGATTCCTCATCTTTCATCCCTCATTCCTTATCCTTTAGATGATTGTTACAGAAACAAAAAGATTACTACTGAGACACTTTGTACCCAATGATATCGATCCATTAGCTAAGATTCTGGCTGACCCAGAAGTGATGCAATTTTCTTTGAAAGGGGTAAAAACTAGAGCGCAGACTGAGGATTTTTTGGATTGGATACTTCATCAGTATCAAAAATATGGCTTTGGTTTATACGCAGTGATTTATAAAGAAACTCAAGAATTAATCGGTTTTTGTGGATTATGTCTTTGGAACTTAGATAACCGTCAAGAAGTAGAAATTGGTTATCGTTTAGCTACTGCTTATTGGGGTCAAGGTTTAGGAACAGAAGCAGCAACAGCAATTCGGGATTATGGATGGAGTATAAGCGATCGCTTGATTTGTATTATCGATTCTGCAAATTACCGTTCGATTCGCGTAGCGGAAAAACTGGGGATGAATTATGAAAAGGATACAGTTTTTAAAGGATTGAAGGTGAGGGTTTATAGCTTATCGCAGCCAGTCCAATATCAATGATTGCTGAAATTATATAAATAACTGGCGATCGCATCTTCAAAAATCAAACTGGTTGAAGGTACTCGGCTAATGATAGACCCAATCCTGCTTCGACTCAGTAAATAAAGGTTTTAGTAGGAATTCTACTAGTAAGTTCTAAAGATATAACTGAGCAATCCCAGTAATATTAAAGATATAACTGAGCAATCCCAGTAATATTATTGTCGGCATATCCTTGCTCGATTGCCGAAGCGAAGATATGTTGAGCAGCTTCTACTAGCAGTAATTTGGCATCGTTTGCTTGAGCCGTTTTCATCGCGTAGCTCAAGTCTTTCTCAACCAGTTTGATAGGAAACATCGGGCTGAAGTCAGAATTAAAAGCATTACTGTTTACCTAATGTTAAAAATCAGCAAGTATGCTAGTAAAAGCCCGATGAAAATTCTTTTTTTGAGGGAGTTTGCGTTAATAAATCTGATTATCTAAAGTAGGTCAAACAGAAAAAAATTATGGTTGAAGTTACCTTTTCGTCCTGGTCGGCAGAGCCAATTGATACTGACTACAATACTTATGTTATTACTCACGGCTACCAGAGTAGCAGTTCTGAAGAATGGGTAAACGATCTGGCTCAAGAAATCGATGATCGCGATCCTTTTTCTAATATCATTCTTACTGATTGGTCTGAGGCTGCTGATACTTTAAATTATTTTAGTGCAGTAGAAGATACGGAAGCTGTTGGCAATCAACTGGCTATTTGGTTGAGTAAAAATGAAATTAATCCCGATACCACTCAGTTAATCGGTCATAGTTTGGGCGCGCACGTGAGTGGAATTGCAGGAGATGTTTATGAGGACATTACGGGTAGCTCAATTGAAACCATTGTCGGCTTAGATGCAGCAGGTCCAGCTTATGAGGACTTTCTGTTCTTTTCAGGGAAATCTCCTGAAGAAAGGCTCGACCCTACTGATGCGGAGCGTGTTATTGCTTTTCATACTAGCGAGACTTTTGGTTATGATGACCCTTTAGGAATATTAGACCTCTATATAAATCCCGACGATTTGTTTCAACCAGGGGAATGGAATGCTATAGGCAATCATAGTTATGCCCATCAGCTTTATACTGACCTGGTAGCGGGTAATGGATATCGTCAAAGCAACGAGGAAGTCCTAGGAGATGGCATATTCGACTACGAAGACCTCTTTGCTTTTAGTGGTAGCATAGATGTTGATACTAATAATCCTGTTTTTTTCGGTTAACTGAACCCTCGTGAAATCTGCTTTTTCTGCGAAGCAAGGAGGGGTATGGCTTTTGTCATATCTATTTAATACCAAATTGCGCTCATATTTGCTACAAATAACCTATCTAATACTAATCCCCGTTTTTTCCTAATAACAAATAACTTTCTATCTATTTAGCAACTTTCAATAATTGGTATAAGGTGTGGAGGCGAATGGTACGGATAAGGTCTTATAAACATGGATACCTCATCCTTGATCCTTTACTCCTCACTCCTTATTAGTATTAATCCTTGCCATAAGCTTCAAGATATGGCTTGCCAAAATTTTCTAAGAGACGATCTACTACTTCTAAGTTCATAATTTTGCCATTGTCTAACTTAGGACCCTTGGCAACTTTAGCACGATAATTTTCCAGTGCGGAGCGATCTTGTTCTAGAAAAGCTATTGTTGCCCTAACATAAGCATCCCAGGCATCGGTATAAATTTTAAACTCTGGAGATATATTTGTTTTGGGATAGAAAGAATTTTTAAAGTAAGGAATCGCTGATTTATAGTCGTTGTCATAAGCAAACATTTGTCCTGCATGAAATGATAAAATCTTGCGTTCATTCACACTCGCTCTAATGCTGGTATTGAGATAACTAACAATTAATTCCGCAGCTTCAGGGTAACATTCCATTGCTGAAAGGACACGCCATCCTTGATTTGGGGTTTGGTCAAAGGCTTGAAATTCAAGGGAAAGGCTACTCTTTGTCTCTTTTAGGGCTACCTGACAATTCTCATTTCCACTGAATTTTACGTCTGTCAAGGCATTTGCCCATCCTATATTAGTACTGATAACAAGACAAAATAATATGCCAGCTAACCACAGTTTCATGATTTTTCCTCCTATACCACTTTATACGAGCTTGACTAAGTCGAAGCGGGCTTACGCCTATGATAGGGCAAGTACCTTCGACTCAATATTATATTTATTAAGTTCGGGATAAGTAATTTTCCCAGTTATCTCTTGTTTCAATTTGGGGTCATTTCAGCAGCTAGGGCGATCGCAGCTTTCAGACTACTAGGATCAGCAATACCTTTCCCTGCAATATCAAAGGCTGTACCATGATCGGGAGAAGTACGAATAAAAGGTAGTCCGATAGTGGTATTAATCGCCCGATCAAATGCCATTAATTTCACAGGAATCAAACCTTGATCGTGATACAAAGCTAAATAAGCATCTGCACCATCCTTAGATTTACTATACCAAGCTTGACCAGGTTTGACCCACATAGTATCTGGAGGTACAAGTCCGATTAATTTAGCTTGGGGATATTGTTTTTGTGCAGTTTTGAGCCAGGGTAATAACCAGTCTATCTCTTCTGTCCCCAGTTGTCCTGCTTCTCCACTGTGGGGATTTAAGCCAGAAATCACTATTTTCGGGTTATTAATGCCAAAATAAGCTTTTAGACAGTCAATAAGTAAATCTAGCTTCCAAGACATCAACTCAGGAGTGAGAGAGGGGGATACTTGGGAGAGGGGGATATGGGTAGTAGCTAGTAAAGTCCGTAACATCCATCCTGTATGGGGCGATCGCGCTACAAATAACATTCCATATCTGTCTGTTTTGGCTGCTTGGGCGAGGACTTCTGTTTGTCCTGGGTAGTCATATCCTGCTTGTTTCCAGAGAGATTTAGCGATGGGGGCGGTGACAATACCCTGAAACTTCCCTTCTAAGGTTAGCGCGATCGCTGTTTCGAGATAATGAAAACTTGCTTTTCCTGTATCTGCATTTCCCTGACCAAAAGTTAAACTATGACTGTAGGGAATATCCACAATAGATAAGGTATCAGGATCGGCAAGACTATTCTTAGTAATGCCTTGTTGCAGCAGATGTTGATAAGTAAACTCGATTATAGAGCGGGTACCAATAACTGTAATCTGACAATTCTCAGTTATAGAAGTATCAGTTAAAGCTTTCAAAACTATTTCTGTCCCAATACCAGCAGGATCGCCAATGGTCAGAGCAAGATGATTGTTCATTTTTGGTTGGTGGTTAGTGGTTAATTGTTAATTGTTAATTGTTGATTGTTAATTGCTCCTGACTCCGCGAATCCTGACTCCTGAATCTAAATTTTAGCGGGACTTAGACATTTTTGATTGAAAAACAGCGTCAAACCTATATACAGCATCTTTTTACTAGGTTTAATATGCTCTACCTCTAGTGGCACATCTTTAGCTCCACAATAAGCACAAGTGCGATTAAACTTTAAGAGCAAATACTCTCTGACTTCGTATTGATATAAAGTACCTTGCTGGTACTCTTTATTTGATATTTCAGGATTCTGTATTTTGTGACAGTCGAACTTAACTAGTTCCATCGCAATAGGTCAATCTTTAGCCTCGGTACTATCCAAAAAGCACGCTCTTTAATCTCGATAAGCCTGTTTAACTTTTTGGTGGTAGAGCCTAGAACTGGCAAGCATTCTAGGGTACGAAATTTAACTCTTTAGCTGGGGGTAGTTCTTATTTCAAGAACTTAGACTGGTCAAGTACTAGATATTCAAGCCTCCGTTTTATAAACGGAGGTGAGGTCATCTACGAGATTCCTGACTTGCTACGCAAACCCCATTTATTAGATCTCATCCATCAAGGCTCAGGTTGGAGTTGCCAAACCTTAAGCACTTTGTCTTCAGCTCCACTGTAGAGGTATTTGCCATCAGGACTAAAGGCAACAGTTCGCACCCAGCCCCTATGACCTTCTAGAGTTACTACTTTTTGACCTGTGATGATATCAAATATCATCACAGTTCCTTCTTTATTAGCTGTTGCTACATAGCTACCATCGGGGGAAATAGCAAGGGCATTAATTTCTAAACTTGGACCTTTGATGTTTTGTAGCACTGACCCATCAGTTAAATCCCAGACTTTGATATAGTTGCGAACAGCAGCAACTAGTTTGCCATCAGCACTAACAGCTAAATCATTGATATAGCCTGGTTGTTGGGGAGAAGTCTGGATTAATTCTAGGGTGTTAGCATCCCAAAATTGGATGATTCGATCATTGCCAATTGACCCTGTAATGAATAACTCGCCATCTGGAGTAAAGTCAACACATCTAACTGGTCCAATATCTTCGGTTAATGTATCCACAAGTTTACCTTTTTTAACATCCCAAATCCGAATGTCTCTTGTTGCACCACTAACGCTAACTAGTTGTTTCCCATCGGGACTAATAGCAATATCACTGATTTGCTGGGGATGACCTTGTAAGGTTTTGATTCGTTCTCCTTTCTTAGCACCAAAAATACCGATTCTCCTATCTTCCGTGAGCACTAATGTTTTACCGTCTGGACTGACAGCAATACGAGAATTACCTTTAAGTACAACCAGTTCACTGTAGATAATTTCTTCTTTTCTCAGATCAACTCGATTTAGGGTATTTCCTCCAGTTCCTACGAATAAGTTTTTCCCATCAGGGCTTACGGCAATGGTTTGAATTACTCCTTGAAATCCTTTAATGTCGGTAACAGTTATCTCCTCAGGGTAAATTTCTCCCAGATTTTGGGACGAGAGAGTTTGGGCAATAGTTGGTGGAGTAAAAGATACTAAAGAATTAGGGGCGATAAAAACTCCAGCAGTTGCTAGTAAGGTTAAGATGTATTTTTGAGCAATAGGATTTTTTGTTACAGATTTCATAAGGAAAATTCAAACTCTTCGCAATTGGTTAATGGTTAGTGGTTAGTTGCTTATTACTCGCTACTTGCTACTTATTACTTATTACTCCTAACTTAAAACCTAAGTTCATATTCCAAGATACCTCTACTATCATCTTCAAAATTAGTTGAACCCCGTAAGATAAAGTTTTGATTTAAGCGATAACGGACACCAAATTGAGCAGGGATATCACCAACGTTTAAAATTCTGAGAACGGAGAAAGAAAATTGATCGGTGACATCAAAAGCGATTTCTCCTGCTAGAGCATCAATGCGATCTCGGTCTGGATTGTCTTGATCGCCTATAATTTGAGTGGGAAAGAGACGAATTTCTCCAAAGGGTATAAAGTTGCTAAATTGAGAATTTAAGCTACCAAAAAGAGCAGAGGCTAATCCTAGGGTTGTACCACTCCCTCCTATGGTATTGACAAAGTTCCCTCCTAATAATGCTAAAATCTCTGCTTGACTACGGGGGGGACTACTAGTAAGTTGAATGTTATTGGTGATTTGGCTGGCCTCTCCGCGAACTTTCGCGGAAATACGGACAGTTTCTAAACTACCTAACTGGGAAGCAGGGATATTAATTTCTGTGGATAAGGGGTTTTCTAGGGTACGATTTGGGGTAGTTTCAATAGCTGAACCCACTAACTGTATATCTAGAAAGGGGTCGATTTCGTTGTTGCGGGTAAAACGGGCGGTGTTGTTTTCGCCTCTAGCTAGATTAAGTTGGGTGGTGAATAAGTTAACCTGACCTCTTTTTAATTTAATTGTGCCTTCGGGGAGAGGAGACAGGAATGTACCCCCTACATTGAGAGTACCTGTAGCGAGAAAGTTAAATATTGCGGGTTGATTGATAAAGATTCTATTACCTAGTCGCAGTTGTAAGTCTTTATATTCGGTAAGTGCTGGAAGTCCTCTATCTTCTGGTGTGGTGACATTATTAGCTGTAGTAGTGTCACTGAGCAATATTGTGCCATCGGAAAGGGTAATATTTCCTGTAATATCTGGCTCGAAGGCTGTCCCCAAAATAGTAATATCTCCTGCTACTCCACCTTCATAAAGACCTTTAAGATTAACTTTGAGGTTATCTAAATTGATAGTTAAGGGATTATCTTGAGGTGTTTCTAGATTGAGGGGAATTGTTCCTGTTGCGAAAATTCTCCCACCACCAAAGTTACCAGTAAGGCTTTCTACTAAGATTCGGTCAAAGTTAAAAGCGATACTACTTTGTACTTCTGTAATATATTGACCAGGGAGACTTTTAAGGGAAATTTTGCCTTGATTGATAGTAGCTTTTCCTTCTGTGACCAGGTTACGAGTTTGATTGTTAGTTTGATCGAAACTACCTGCAATATCTAATGCAATTTCTCCTTGTCCGTCTATCCAATTTACTTCTCCTTGTGACAAGATATTGACTAGACTAAATCCGCGATCTTTAACATTGAGAGAAATTTCCAGACGATCGCTTTCTGGTTTAGTATTAGCAAAGGGGAGTTCATAGGGAATACTGGCTTTGAGGACTAGAGGATCGGCATTTTCTGCTACTACACTACTGGCAAAGAAATTTAAACGAGCATTACTATAGTTAAAACTCCCTTGAGTTGATTCAATGGAAGTTTCATTGATTGTGGCATCAGAAATAGTTATTTCTCCCAGGACATTAGGATTATCTTGTCTTCCAGAGATGGTTGCTTCTGCGCCAATAATTCCCCCGAAAGCAATTTCTGGTGGTAATTTAACAAATCTTTCGATGAAGGAAATAGGAATGTCTCTTAAAATTACTTTTCCCAGTAAAGTTTCTCCTCCTGTCGTACCAGATATAATCACTTGAGGATTTAATGGTGTTTCTGTTGCTGGAGTGTCATCAGGCAGAGGTTGGGGTAAATTAATTGTTATTGGGAGTATAGTTAAGATGTCATTTCTAAAATCCCCTTTAAAGATAATTTTTTCGGCAATCAAGCTTGTTTCTGCTGATTCTTTCGGTTGGGTTTGCCCCCACTGCCATTTTTCTCCTTCAAATTGGAAGTCTGCATTAAAACCTTGATTCAGAGAACCTGATACATTGACTTGACCTGTAAAATTTCCGTTTAAATCACTTAATTCTGGTAATTGTAAGCCGTTTTGTTCTTCTTGTTCTTTTTGCTTGAACCAAGCTTGGATTTGCGCTAAGTTTTGGAGTTGTTGCCAAACTGCTCTATCTTGAAGATTTATAGATAATAAAGGCTCATCAGTGCTGGAAGACTGGTCATAAAGGTCTTGGGATGTAGCATAATTGCGATCGCCCAAAGGTTTACCAATATCTGTTAGTTCAAAGATTTCTAAAGCAACTAAGATATCTTGTATTTGTCCTTCTTCTACTGATAAATTACCATCAATCTCAATATCGCCATTGGTCTGTACTAAGTTACCTTGGAGTTCATACTTACTTGTTCCCTGTTGAAACTTGACATCTTGTATTGCAAAATAGCCTTCCCCATACTGAAAGTTACCAGTGATCTGATTTCCTCTAATTTTTCCTAGAAGGGGAGAAGTAACAACTACATTTTTCCCAGAGGTATTGAGGTTATAGAGGTTGGTGGTGAAATCCCCTGATAGTTTCCCTGATAGGGGTTGTACTGCATAATTTTTGGGTATTTCCAGGTCTGGACTTTTGACAGCGATGGTTTTGAGCAATTCTAAGGGAAAATTACTGACTTTTACTTGGACTATTTCCTGTTTTCCTCTGCCTTCAACTAAAATATCTTCATGGCTGAAAGTAAAAGATTGAGGAAGAAAATCTTGATTTAGATTTAATGCAATTTCTTGTCCAGTAGTCTCCCCGTCTCCAACTCTCCTAGTCTTCCCATCACTTAACACCAAACTAACCCCAAACTCGGGAGCGACTATCACATTACCTTGTAAGTTATTAAAAGCGAGATTTTCTAAGAAGAAGTTTCTTAGAACAATATCACCGTCAATGTTCATTGCTGAGGGAATACCAGAGATATTGCCAATAAAATCCACAATTCCGCTACGTTCTAAGTTTACTGCCCAACTGGGTAGAGTAAGCTTAAGCTTATTAATATCGATCGCTTTGGCTTGAGATACATTAAAACTAAAGTAATTAACCGCAGCTAGTTTATCAGGTATATCATCAAAGAAATTTTCTGCAAGTTCAATATAACCAGTAGCATCTAAGCTATCACCTCTAGCTTGTAAAACATCTAACCTGCTACCATCCCACACAATATCAGCAGTGAAAGGTTGCTCTATAAGATCGATACCCTTACTAAAACTGACATAACCTTGAGCATTTACAGCAGTAGGATCGATCTTGTCTATCTTTCCTGTAGCAGTTAACTCTCCTGTTAACTTTCCTTCCAGAATAAAATCTTCCGAATTTGGATCAGCAAACAGACTTAAATCCACTCCTTCAGGAATAATCTGAGTAGTAAAGTTTCCGTCTTTGATGTTCAAATTCTTCGCAGTAAAAACCCCTTCAGGAAGAGTTAAACTTCCCTCTCCTGTAGCGATAATTCCTTCGGGAGTAATATTATCTATTGTCCCTGCGACATTAAACTTACCATTAACCAATCCTGCAAACTGATCGGGAGTAGCAGAACTTAATTGTTGTAACTCTAAATCATTCCCTAAACCATTCGCCTTCCAGTCATTACCAACAACTACTAATTCCGATATATTAACTGTACCGTTAGCTAATACTAAATCCCCCTTTCCTGTAATAGTATTATCTTCTACTATTTTTCCTGTCAGATAAAATTCCCCACTGAGGTTATCGTTAAACTCGGTCGGTACTTCGGGGAAAAGTTGACGCAGTTGTAAACTACTAGTGTTAAAGTCTCCTTCCCAAATTCCCTCAGCAACTTTAATATCAGGAGCATCTATTTCCCCTCCTACTGTATCTAGGGTGGCATCTCCTGTAACTACTAAAGTATTGAACTGAGGATCGTTAATCTCTCCCGAAGCTTGAAACCTCCCATTAACTAAACCCTTCCCGATAGTAGGAGTAGTACCCTTTCCAAAAGGAAGACTATCAAATTCTACATCATTAGCTTGAATTTGCGATCGCCAAACTCTATTACCATACCTCAGATTTTCTACTGCAACTATACCGTTACCCAGAGGAAAGTTAGCCACCCCATTAATGATGCGAAAAGTATTATTAGGATCGGTTGCTTGAAGAGATAATGTTCCTTGTCCTGATACTAAACCCATCTCAATGGGTAACTCAGAGTTATATTTACCAGCAATTTTATTCCCAGGAAGATTGCGACCACGGACATCAAAGTATAAATTTTGACTATCATCTAGTTGTATTGTCCCTTTCCCCTCAATAATCCCTCCCAGAGTTGGTTTTCCTGAAAAGTTGCGAACAAAAAGAGTATTTTTAATTAATTCCAGATTCCCTGTTATTTCCTTAAAGTCTAGTTTGTCGATACGAGTAGGACTAGTATTAACTACTGCTACTTTAGTAATCGGATTATTTAGACTACCTGTTAGAGTAATATCACTTTTAACATCTCCTTGCAGAGGTACAGGAGTCGGAGTTAATTCTAAAGCGGAAAAGACTTTATTCGCATCTATAGGTTCAGTTTGAGCAACTATATTAAAGTTTCCTTCTCCTGCAATATCTAAAGAGCCATTTGCTAATCCCTTTACTTCCCCAAATAAAGCACTAACTTCCTCTAATCTAATTTCTGAACCCTGAAAATACAGTTTCCCCTTACTATTACTAAAAGGTCTTGCTAAACCAGGAACTTGCATTGCCACATTATTAATCTGTGCTGTACCATCTAGTTCAGGAATTGGATTATTATTGAGCTTAACTCCAATTTTGCCATCGATACTCCCTTCATCAAAACTCAGAGGTAAGGCTAAAAGATTTTCTATGGCTTTAGGTGCTAACTCTTTCCCATCTATATCTAAATCTATAACATTCCCGATCGCCTCTCCTGTAAGATCGAGTGTTCCTCCCTTATCCAGTTTTCCTGTTGCGTCAAACTTAATTACTTTGCCATTTTCTAAAAAACGGACAATTCCCTCCTTAAATTCTCCCATTACAGGGGGATTAAGTTCCTTACTTTCCGACTGACGCGCCACCAAAGTAAAATCTGCTTCTTGAAGTTGCAGAGTCTTGACATCAACTTTAATTCCACCTCCACCACCTTCTCCAGTCCCAAAATCCATCGGTGTCCAAAGTCCTGTTTCATCCTGTTCAATATAAATATCCGGTTGAATCAGAATAATATCTATAGGTAAAATTCTCTTAAATAGCAAAGGTAACAAATTAAAATTTACTTTTACTGTTTCTACCACAGCGCGATCAGGGTTATCCTGAGTAGGAGGAAGTTCACTCTTGCCAATACGAGCCGAAGTCAGAGAAACACTCTGTAAATTACCCAGAATAACTGGACGATGAAGATATTTTCCTGCTTCTGTTTCTACCAAAGGTAGCAGTTTTTTCTGAATCAAATACCATCCTACAGCCGTCGCTATCCCCATACTACTGAGCAATAATAAAACTGCAATAGTTATCCGTCTGCGTCTTCTTATGGGTGGCTTATCTGATGATAGAGACTTTTGACCCAGAGATTTTTGCTCTTGACTGTGATCATCTGATGGTTGATTCATATGTTGTCTGTGGCACTAACAAGCTAATCTAGTTAGTGGAAATGAAAAAAGGGGTAATATAAGCTTAAATAAGCAGTTATATATTTTTTTTAAAACAATATGATATTTTAAAACCTTAATATTATGTCACTAATTCTGACTGTCTTTCATTGTCATAGAAACTAGAAGCGACCAGAAGCAAGAAGGAAAATAAAAGGTAAAAGGTAAAACCGATGTTTGTTTCAAGTAAAGTGGGAAAATTCGATAACTTATCTAAAAGCTAACTCTTACCTCTTACCAGATGAGCCTTGCGCTCCGTAGGAAGTTCCATTCATCATTTATCATTCCTCATTCCTTACACATTAGATAATTTATCAAGTTTATGAGTAACCAAACACCTGATGCCAATAAATCTAATACAGAATCCCCTAAAAAGAAAGTAACAGTTATAAGTTGTATTTTCGCCTCAACTTTTGCAGGAGCAATAGCGATCGCTATTTACTATCTCATGTCTTCTATTATAGAGACTTACGCAGACAAGCCAGTAGTATCTGACAATATTTTAGTTCTCAAAATTACTGTTGCAGTGAGAACCCTTGTCATTGGTATGGCTGCGTTAGGTACTGGAGTATTCGGTTTAGTTGCAATCGGCTTATTTTTATTAGGTATCCAAGTCGCAATTAAAGATATTCGGGAAAAAATGGGGTAATGTTTCCTAAGCACTCTTGTATTTAATTTATCTGTTGATGTTGAGAGGGGACAGGGAGACGGGGGGACAGGGAGACGGGGGGGAAAGCTCACAAGGGTAGGTTTTTTACACTAGATAGTAAAGCTCGACGCACCAGAAGGGGAGACAGGTCAACACGGAGAATTTTTGACCCACCAAGAAGTGTATTTTTATACAGCTAATACCTTATTTTCTACTTAAATAGAGTGTTTACTCGCCCTTTTGTTAAAAACCTACCCTTATAAGCGGGAGGGGAAGGGAGAGAGAGAGAGTTTAATGGTATGTTTCCTAATTTAAAAATATGCAGTTTAAATGCAAAACAGCTTATGAGTTTCTTGTCTTTGTTATGAAAACTAGATTTTAGTCGTCTTGAGAGGACTTGATACTATTAGCCAAGAAATAAATTTCTTGGTGATTTATTGCGTTAGCTCAAATTGTGTACCTTGTAGTTTGAACAGCTATTACCTGGATGGGAATGATAATTCAAGCATCGGTTTTCTCGCGTCAAACAAAGATAAAAATTAATTGATTTTTTAGAAGCCAGTCAACTTTCTGCACAAAAATAGTAAAGACAACTTAACTATTTAATTTTTTGGGGAATATGGAAAATATTTTAAGAGTCAATACCACAGTAGATGAAAACGATGGTAGTGCAACCCAAGGGACGGGGTTATCTCTTCGCGATGCCATTATCATTGCCAACAGTACCCCAGAGGACGAAATCATTGAGCTAGAATCTGGGCAAGTTTACGACTTAGCCATTGCAGGGATAGACCCTAGCGATTTTGTACTAGATTCTGGTTTTGCCAATGCTAGTGAGACTACTTTGCGAGGAGACTTAGATATTCTTCCTAGAAGCGGTAAACTGACTATTCGAGGATTGGGAGAAGGTGCAGTTATAAATGGTAATCAGATCCATCGTGTTTTTGAGGTTCGCGATGATCCTAATGAAAATGGAGCAACCTTAGTTTTAGAAAATATTGCTATTGGTGGTGGTAGAGCTATTTCTGAACAAGATAGTTCAATCTTCTTAAATAATGATGGTGGTGGTGCTATTTTGATTAATCATTATGCTACAGTAGAACTGAATGTTTGTGTGATTGGAGGGAATCAGGCACCTAATGGCGGAACAGGAGGTGCTATCCTCAATAATGGAACTTTAACGATCCAAAACTGTAATATTGATACGAATGTTGCAAATAATGTTGGTGGAGCAATCTATACCAATAACGGTGTAACCAGTATTATTGACAGTACTATTGCTAACAACAACTCTGAGAATGATGGAGGAGGAGTTGCACATGGGGGGGCAGGTAGTACAGAAATTATTAATACCACTATCAACGATAATACTGCTAATTCTCAAGGTGGGGGGATTTATATTGGAAATAATATTATAGGCGATCTAGGCTTACCTTCAGTAACAATTATAGATAGCGTTATTAGTGGAAACACCGCTAATACTGGTGGAGGGATTAGTTCTGATGGTGTAAGGGGTTTTGCTATCGAGAACACCACAATTGAAAATAACAATGCCACTAGTAGCGGTGGAGGTATAGATATTAGTGGGATTTTTGATGATCTGACTCTGAGAAATAGTATTGTTCGTAATAATACTGCCAATAATAATGGAGGTGGTATTAATCTAAGTACTTAGGCAAAATTAATTGTATATTTTGTGCCAAAATTTTTTAAAACCTTTTCTACATACTCAACTAAATTTTTCCAGCTAGAGTATGCGGATGTTTCAATCCATTCATATTTCATAAATCTCCAAAGAATTTC
>JASJCP010000153.1 GCA_030065935.1 Xenococcaceae cyanobacterium MO_167.B27 | reverse complement strand
TTTTCTTTCAGTTCAGAAGAACTAAAGTGTTTGGCTAGATAGGCTTTTTTGGGCATTGATCATTATTCTCTTCTCTTATCTTATTATAAGTATTTTTTCTAAATCGGATTTAGTATTATTAGTTATTTTCGAGTTTCAAATTAATTGGGGATTGATTGAACAAAGTTGACACTTGACATGATACTATATACATAATGGAAAATAGTGCCTCCAGCGACCCTTCACATTTTCCATAATTGCTAAAAGCTGAAACAGCAGACACATCAGCAAGATCAACAAAGTAAGCATCTAAACTGACAACGCAACGCAAGCTAGTAGGTTGGGTTGAAGTTTCTAGATGTTTTCAAAACCAACAGTGATTTAATTACTAATGTTATGCAGTCATTGTTCTGTAGAAATTGATAACTGGTAATTATTAGTTATTTTCGAGTTTCAAATTAATTGGGGATTGATTGAACAAAGTTGACACTTGACATGATATTATATATGTAATGGAAAATAGTGCTTCCAGCGACCCTTCAAATTTTCAATAATTGCTAAAAGCTGAAACAACAGACACATCAGCAAGATCAACAAAGTAAGCATCTAAACTGACAACGCAACGCAAGCTAGTAGGTTGGGTTTCATTCTTCAACCCAACCAAACATAATATTTCAGAGGCTTTATTAGTCAACCTGGTTATAAGTATCTTTGAACCGAAGAATTTAGTATTACTGCCAAGTTAAGTTTCACTAACAGCAATAGTGTTTCTATTTTGGTTCATTAAAGAATAATACTATTAATCATTTTCTGGATGTTTTAAAAACCAACAGTGATTTAATTACTGATGTTACCCAGTCATTAATTTGTAAAAATTGATAACTGGTAATTATTACTTATTTTCTAGTTTCAAATTAATTGGGGATTGATTGAACAAAGTTGACACTTGACATGATACTATATACATAATGGAAAATAGTGCCTCCAGCGACCCTTCACATTTTCCATAATTGCTAGAAGCTTTAGCAGCAGACACATCAGCAAGACAAACAAAGTAAGCATCTAAAGTTGAAATGTCTTATTTATGTGAAAGCTCTGCAACAAGCTATGTCTGAATTACATTTATCTTGATAATTTACTTTCAGGGGTGATACTAGATTTATTCTCAATTAGCACGATTTAATGAGAATGAATCTAATGGTGTTGTTGAAAATAAGAAAGCTAACAACTAAACTATTGATGATTTAAGATTATCCACAGATAAAGGCAGATGAACACAGATAGGTTATGGATGATGATTGTTTAAGGGTAATTGAACAGTTGCGAAAACTGACTCAGGTTGATGTTATCAATGGTTGGTATGATGTTTCGTTGGAAAACAGTGGTGATAATTTATCTGAAGAGTTAGTTTTAGATGAGTGTCAGTTAGCTACTGTAAACGAAAAGGGATACATTGTTTTTGCTAATGGAAGACAGGTAAAATGGTTAGTGCAGAAAATTATTGTTCCTGAATCTATAGAACAATACCCTATATCAGATTTATCCTTACGTCTATTACTTACATGGTGGGCGGAAGATGCCAAAATATTTATTGACGGTAAATTAGTACAAGAAGGAGACTTATTTGATTCTTCTGCTAGAGTTTTAGTTGCTGATTGCGCTAGACCAGGACAAGAATTTACTATTGCTATTCGTCTAGTAAGTCCTAATCATGATATTGGGGCTTTAATGCGATCGCGTCTGGTTTATGAAAGATATAATACTAACATTGAGCATACTGTACCTGCTCCTGGTTTCGTAGCAGATGAATTAACCATCTTGTATCAATACTTGACTAACTTTGAGCCAGAAAAAATCCCAGTATTGGCTCATTCCCTAAATAGTATCAATTGGGAAACAGTCAAAGATGCTGAAGAATTTGACCAGGAGTTAAATAACATACGTCAGGAATTACTACCTCTAGCTAATAACATTAAACAAAGAAAATTCCATTTACTAGGACACGCTCACTTAGATATGGCTTGGTTATGGACAACTCAAGAAACTTATCAAGTAGCACAACGCACCTTCAACTCAGTTCTAAGTTTACAAGAAGAATATCCTCAGTTAACTTTCTGTCATACTAGCCCTGCTTTATATCAATGGATAGAAGAAAATTGTCCCAATCTTTTTACTGGTATTCAAGATGCAATTAACCAGCAAACCTGGGAAGCTATAGGAGGAATGTGGATTGAGCCAGAGGTAAACTTAGTAAGTGGAGAATCTTTAATTCGTCAGCTACTATACGGACAACAATATTTTAAGGAAAAGTTTGGTAAAACTACAAGAGTTGCTTGGCTTCCTGATAGTTTTGGCTTTCCTTGGCAATTACCCCAGATACTAAAACAGTGTGGTATTGATTATTTCGTTACAGGAAAACTCCACTGGAATGATACTACTAAGTTTCCTCATGGTGCTTTTTGGTGGGAGTCCCCCGACGCAACACAAATATTTACTCTCATGTCTCCTCCCAATGTAACGGGAGTGATGGATACTAACCCTATTACTATGACTAACTATGCTGTAGAGTGGGAAAGTCAAACAGGTTTACAAGATATCTTTTGGTTACCTGGAGTAGGAGATCATGGGGGAGGTCCTACTAGGGATATGCTGGAAGTAGCAACAAAATGGGATAACTCTCCTTTTTTCCCCCAGATAGAATTTACTACCGCTACTGAATATTTAGATACTATCAGTCAAAGGGCGTTGGCTCATCATGAGATAGTAAAGGAAGACAAGGGAGACAAGGGGACTGGGGAGACAAGGGAGACAAGGGAGACAAGGGAGACAAGGAGAAAAGAAGACTGGGGAGACGAGGATACATTGGTGTTTCCAGAGTCTCAAAGCTTCTCGCAATTATGGAGTCAAGATAACTTTCCAGACAAGAAATACCCATCATCATTTCCTGTCTGGAAAAGTGAACTGTATCTAGAGCTTCATCGCGGTTGCTATACCACCCACGCAGAGCAAAAAAAATTTAATCGTTACTGTGAAGGATTGCTGTATCAGGGAGAGTTGTTTGCTACTGTCGCTAATATTATCTGTAGAGGCAGGCTGCTGGACGCACTCTTTTCCCATTGTGATAATAATATCGTAAAAAAAGCAGAAAGTCAACCCTGGCAATTATTAATAGAAACTGCATGGAAGAAAGTCTTATTTAATCAATTCCATGACATCCTTCCTGGGACATCCATCCCCGAAGTGTTTACGGAAGCCAACGAACAATGGCAACAAGCTAGAGAAATAGGAGAACATATATTACAGCAATCGTTAGCTGCAATTGCTTCTTGTATTGACTTACCTTCCCCTCCTGTTGCTGATGCCAAAGCTATCGTAGTTTTTAATAGCTTAAACTGGATGCGATCGCAGACTGGATCCATTCCTACAGAAGGTAAATTTTGTCAAGTTTATGACTTAGAAGGAAATCTAGTCAACTGCCAAAACACTCAAGACAAAAAACTAATTTTCTTAGCTAAAGATATTCCTTCCGTTGGCTATAGAGTTTATTGGATAAAGGAAGATAAGGGAGACAAGGGAGAGAAGAGAGACAAGGGAGACTGGGTTTTAGAAAATTGCCATCTCAGAGTAGAAGTTAATTTTAGTACGGGAACTTTAGACAGTATTTACGACAAGATAAACCAGAGAGAAATATTATCAGAACCAGGAAATCAGTTACAAGCTTTTAGAGATCAAGGACAATATTGGGATGCTTGGAATATCGACCCTAACTATGAACAATATCCCCTAGCCCCAGCCAAATTAAAATCTATTCAATGGCTCGAACAAGGTTCAATCAGAAACAGTATTAGAGTAATTAGAATTATCGGTCAATCAGAATTTATCCAAGACTACATTTTAGATAAAAAATCACCAATCTTGAAAATAGCAACCACAGTAGATTGGCAAGAAACTCATGTCTTAGTAAAAGCCAGTTTCCCCTTAACTATAGAAAGCGATTATGCGGTTTATGAAACAGCTTGTGGAGCAATAAAACGCACTACTAAACCTCAAACCGAAGCGGAAAAAGCTCAATGGGAAGTATCAGCTTTAAAATGGGTCGATCTGACTGATAATCAACAAAATTATGGTGTAAGTCTGCTCAATGACTGTAAATACGGTTATGATGTCAAACCCAATCAACTACGCATTAGTTTACTACGTTCTTCTATTTGGCCCAATCCTCAAGCAGACAAGGGAAAACATCAATTCACCTATGGTATTTATCCCCACGCTCAAAGTTGGTCAAAAGCTCGAACAGTGCATAAAAGCTACGAATTTAATTTACCATTACTCACAATTAATACTCAAGATAATATCTTTAGCAAAGTATCGGTAGAAAAGACTTTACCCCCTGTAGGAAAATTCCTCGACTTATCAGCATCAAACCTGATTTTAATGGCAGTAAAAAGCCAAACTATAGATGAGATAATTTTAAGGTGTTATGAGTGCCACGGAGAAACAGCACAATTATCTTTAACAGGAGACTTATCCCTAGGGATCGTCCATTATACAGACTGCTTAGAGACTAAAGTCATCAGTAATCTTAACACCTGCAATCAACAAAACTGTAGTATTAAACCGTGGAAAATTACTACTTTAAAACTACATTTGACTAATAAGTAAAAACCAGCAGGATTCATCCCATTTTCAGAAATTAATTCTATCAATGAGTAAAAATGCTGACTCATTTACCAAGGCATTGTGTTACATTGGTTTTGTTAGTGATACATTAATAGCCAAAACTTCATGAATGTTATCAAAACTAGAATTCCTGACGTTTTGATTATCGAACCCCGTGTATTTGGAGATGATCGCGGTTTTTTCTTTGAAAGTTTTAATGAAAAAATGTTTGAAGAGAAAACAGGAGTTAGAACTAGATTCGTTCAAGATAATCACTCTCGTTCAGGAAAAAATGTTCTCAGAGGTTTGCACTACCAAATACAACAGCCTCAAGGAAAATTAGTAAGAGTGGTAACAGGAGAAGTACTAGATGTTGCTGTAGATATAAGGAAAAGTTCTCCCACCTTTGGACAATGGGTAAGTTGTCTTCTCACAGCAGCAAATAAAAAACAGTTTTGGGTCCCTGCTGGATTTGCTCACGGTTTTGTGGTGCTTTCGGATACAGCAGATTTTCTCTATAAAACTACAGACTATTACGCCCCCCAGTATGAAAGATCAATACTGTGGAATGACCCAGATTTAGCAATAGATTGGCAAGTATCAGGAGAGCCAATTCTGTCAGGAAAAGATCAAACTGCTAAACCCCTAAAAGAGGCTGAGGTGTATCCATGACCAAAATATTACTTACGGGGATTACAGGACAAGTTGGACAAGAATTGCAAACAACTCTGACTTCTGTTGGAGAAGTGATTGGGGTAACTCGTCAAGAATTAGACTTGAGCAACCCAGAGCAAATTCAGGATGCAATTACCCAAATCCAACCCAACATCATCATCAACGCAGCAGCTTACACCGCAGTAGATAAAGCAGAAAGCGAATCAGAATTAGCTATGGCAATTAATGCTAATGCACCAAAAGTAATGGCGGAAGCTGCTAGGAGTATATCTGCAACCTTAGTCCATATTTCTACGGATTATGTCTTTGATGGGACAAATCATACCCCCTATACAGAAGAGGATGCCACTAATCCCCTAGGAGTTTATGGTAAATCGAAACTACTGGGAGAAACAGGAATTAGACAAAATTGCGATCGCCATATAATCCTGAGAACAGCTTGGGTATATGGCTCTAGAGGACATGGCAACTTCGTAAAAACTATGTTAAGACTGGGTACGGAGAGAGAAGAATTACGAGTAGTTGCGGATCAGATAGGTTCACCAAGTTGGGCTTACGATATCGCTGTAGCTATTACTCAGTTAGTATCAAATCAAATAGAAAAAAGCGATGGTGCTATCCCCATGGGGACTTATCACTTTAGCAATAGTGGTGTAGCTAGTTGGTACGACTTTGCTGTAGCTATCTTTGAAGAAGCTCGGAAACTAGATTTTCCTCTAAAAATTCAACAAGTTTTACCCATTACCACAGCAGATTATCCCACACCTGCTCAACGTCCTAATTATTCTGTTCTATCTAAAGTTAAGTTTACCAAAACCCTAGGAGTTAACCCTCCTTACTGGCGCGACTCTCTAATCAAGATGTTAACTCAATGGCGAACTATTACATCAAGCAAGGATAAATGATGAATTATGAGGATAAAATTTTTCTTAATCTTAATGGTAAGAATATTTCCCTCTTTTCTTCTAGTGTGTCCTGATTCGGATTCGGATTCCTTGATCCTTTTATTGAGCCAATGGCGAACCCTAACCAGCAATTAACAATTAGGAATTAGGATAAAACAATGAAAGCAATTATTCTCTCTGGTGGTAAAGGAACTCGCTTACGTCCTCTTACCTATACTGGCGCAAAACAACTAGTACCTGTGGCAAATAAACCCATATTATGGTATGGCATAGAATCTATTGTAGCTGCGGGCATCACTGAGATCGGGATTATTATTAGTCCTGAAACAGGAGGAGAAGTTAAAGCTAAAACAGGAGATGGGAGTCGGTTTGGTGCAAATATTACTTACATCCTTCAGGATAAACCCCTAGGATTAGCACACGCTGTTAAAGTGGCTCAACCCTTTTTAGGAGACTCTCCCTTTGTCATGTACTTGGGAGATAACCTCGTAGAAAGTGAATTAGACCTATTTATAAATAAATTTAAAACTAAACATTTAGACGCTTTGACTCTACTGTGTGAAGTAGAAAATCCCACAGCTTTCGGGGTGGCAAAAGTAGATAATCAGGGCAAAGTCTTACAACTAATCGAAAAACCCAAAAATCCTCCTTCTAACCTCGCTTTAGTAGGAGTTTATCTGTTTTCCCCTACTATACACCAGGCGATCGCCAATATCAAACCTTCTGCTAGACGAGAATTAGAAATTACTGACGCGATCCAGTATCTAATAGACGTACAAAAAAACGTTGACTCTTTCAGACTCCAAGGTTGGTGGCTTGATACAGGAAAGAAAGATGACCTACTAGCAGCCAATCAAATTATCTTAGATAGTTGCCTTGAGCTTACTATTGAAGGAGAGATTGATGCACCAAGTAAAATTAGTGGTCGAGTTCATATTGGGGCTGGTACAAAAATTATTAACAGCACCATTCGAGGACCTGTAACCATTGGAGATAATTGTCATATAGAAAATTGCTTCATTGGTCCTTACAGCAGTATTGCCAACGAAACCACCCTGATTGATGCTGATGTAGAACACAGCGTGATCTTACAAGGGGCAAAAGTAATAAATATCCATCAGCGTATTGTAGATAGTCTCATAGGGGAAAGAGCGCAACTCAAGCCAGCCCCCAAGCGTCCCAAAGCCTTACGGTTCATGATTGGTGACGATTCTCAAATAGAACTAGTGTAATATTAGGTGTTGTAGCAGTTTAGGAGTTAAGAAGGTGACAAGTTTTCGGAAGCCTCGTAAGATAGTAATTACAGGAGGAGCGGGTTTTATTGGTTCTAACTTAGTGTATCACTGGTGTAACAAATATCCAGGCGATCGCATCATAGTATTAGATGCTCTGACCTATGCAGGAAACCGTCAGACCATAGCACCCCTAGAAGAAAAAGGCAACTTAAAATTTGTCCAGGGAGACATTTGCGATCGCTCTTTAATAGACGAACTCCTAGAAACAGAATCTATAGATACCATAGCCCACTTAGCAGCAGAATCCCATGTAGATCGCTCCATACTAGGACCTGGAGCTTTTGTGCAAACCAATGTAGTAGGAACATTCACCCTACTCGAAGCCTTCCGTCAAAGATGGCAAAAACAAAACCAACCAGCAGACTATCGTTTTCTTCACGTCTCCACCGATGAAGTCTATGGAAGCCTAGAATTAGAAGACCCCCCATTCACCGAAACTACTCCCTACACTCCCAATAGTCCCTATTCAGCCTCCAAAGCAGGAAGCGATCACCTAGCTCGCGCCTACTATCATACCTACGGAATGCCTACTCTCATCACCAACTGTTCCAACAACTATGGACCCTATCACTTTCCTGAGAAACTAATTCCTTTGATGTGTATCAATATACTGCTAGGGAAAGCCCTTCCTGTTTATGGGGATGGACAAAATATTCGGGACTGGCTCTATGTCAAAGATCACTGTCGCGCCTTAGATACAGTAATTCATCAAGGAACACCGGGAGAAACCTACAATATTGGGGGAAACAACGAAGTTAAAAATATTGACTTAGTGCGCCTATTATGTAAGCTGATGGACGAACTAGGGGATGAGCTACCTGTAAGTCCTTCAGAGCAATTGATTACCTTCGTCAAAGACCGCCCAGGACATGACCGTCGTTATGCCATTGATGCAACCAAAATTAAAACTGAGTTGGGTTGGACTCCTCAAGTAACAGTAGAAGAAGGATTGAGCCAAACTGTTAAATGGTATCTACAAAATCGTGATTGGTGGAAACCTTTGCTTTCTCCCGAATATCAAAACTATTATCAAAAAGTATATTCGGAAAGGTCAACCCCAGTGTAAATTTGAGTAAGGAATCAAATATTTCTCAGAGTTTCTCCAAGATTGATCCACAATTCCCCTCCAGATTACATATTTTATTTTGTTGAGTAACCAACACCAGATTGTAACTTGTTGTAAAAATTCACATACTTACTTTTTATTAAAATAATCCTATTCTTATGTCTAATTCCTCAAATAATCAGAAATTAACCAAAGAGCAACAAGTAGCTAATAAAGAAGTAGAATCAGGGCTTGAGCTTTCAGAAAAATCCGATTTTGTCTATTTACCCAGTATCAAGGTAACGAAAAAGGCTTCTGCAATCCAAAAACAAGACTCATCCTCACAAGCCCTCTCCAAACCCTTAAAAATTAACCCTTCTAGCACAGCATTATCCGCATCTATAGTACCCTATAATCCCAATTCCGTAGTAAGAAGTAAAATGACCACCGGCAAACCTAATGCAGCCCAAATCTATCTAGAACAGGGATTAGCTTATTGGGCAGAACAAAAATGGCAAGAAACCATACAAGCTTGTCAAAAAGCAATAGATTTAAACCCTGATTTAGTAGAAGCGCACAAAACCCTAGGTAATGCTTTACAAAAATTAGACCGCTTACCAGAGGCAATTGGTCATTATGCTAGAGCTATTGAACTCAAACCTGATTTTGCCGAAGCCTATGCCAACTTGGGAACACTATACGCCACCCAGAAAAAATGGGAACAGGCACTGAGTTATTATGAAAAAGCCGTAGAGTTAAAATACGATTTTCCAGGGGTATATCGTCATCTAGCTAAAGTTTGGGAAAATCTTGGTTCTCTAGAAAATGCCCAGAAAATGTTAGCTCAAGCTAAACACCTGGAAACACTCCGTGGTAACTTATCTCCACAACAGCACTTGAAAGTCGCAACACAATACTATCAACAAAACAGATTATCAGAAGCTCTTACCCATTACGAACTAGCCATTAAATTAGCTCCTAATTGGTTAGAAGCCCGTCAAAAAGCTGCTGAAATTGCGGAAAAGCTAGGATTATGGCAGCAATCTAGTCACTACTATCGCAGTATTTTATATCTACAAAATTCTTCTGGTACTGCTAAATCTTTGGGTCAGAGCCAACCCCAATTACCAGGTATAAAAGGGTCTCAACCTTCCCCATTAAGACTGAATCCTGCTGCTGGAGCAACTAAAGATCAGCAACCTGAGCCAAATTTTGAGAAGTTAAGCTTACTCACTCAACAATATCTCAAGCAAGCTCAAGAAAAGCCTGAATCTGCGGAAATACAAGCTAATTTAGGCAGCCTCTATGCCAGACAAAAAGAATGGGACCTTGCCATCTCCTATTATCAGAAAGCGATTAAACTTAATCCCAACTTTGCAGGAGCATACCGGAATTTAGCAAGAGCTTTAACTAAAGCAGGAAAATCTGAAGCAGCAACAGAATATTGGTTACGAGCTATTGAGTTAGAAGCTCAAGGAGTAAAAGCAGACGAATATTTGCAACTGGGAAGTAATCTGATACAACAGGGTAAGGTTAAATCTGCTGTTAACTGTTATCGTAGGGCGATTCAACTCCAACCAGGACTAGTAGAACCATACTTGAAATTGGGAGAGTTATTTAGTCACTTAGAGCAGTACTCACAGGCGGAAGCTTGTTATCAACAAGGACTCAAGAATCATCCCCAGAATCCTCAATTACATCACGCTCTGGGTTTAGCCCTAGCAAACCAGCAAAATTGGGAAGGTGCGATCGCAAACTACAAAACAGCATTACAACTACAAGAAGACTACTGGGAAGCAGCCCACAATATAGGAGAGGCTCTGAGTAAAAAACAATCATGGTCAGAAGCAGTGCCATACTATCGCCAAGCCATTAAACTCAATCCTGAATTTTCTTGGTCTTATAATAATTTAGGCAACGCACTCTTAGAGCTACAAGATTGGTCAGAAGCAGTTAAAGTATTTTTGCAAGCCATTAAACTGAAACCAGACTTTCCTTGGGCGCACTACAATTTAGGTGAAGCATTAGGCAAGTTGGGATATTGGGATAAAGCAGTAGCAGCTTATCATCAGGCAGCTGAAATTAAAGAAGACTTACCCAATGTGCAGCAAAAACTAGGCAATGCCCTCTATCAAAAAATAGAACAAGATAAACAAACAGCCCTGAATTGTTTTCTTAAGGCGATCGCCCAAAATCCCGATGACCCCCAAAACTACCATCAAGCCATAACTCTGGATAAAGAGAATTTAGATTTATATATCGGTTTAGGCAACGCCCTAATGAAACACAAACAGTTGGATGAAGCCATTGTGGCTTATCAAATGGCTTTACAATTGCAACCGAAACACATTGAAGCCTCTGTACTATTGGGTAATGCTCTACTGGAAAAAGACCCCACCATCGACCAAAAAAAATTAGTTGGGGAGCTTCTACACCCTGAATCGATCGCTCCTGAAGTTAAAGAGATCGAACCTTCATCGGAAACCTTACCATTGAAACTGCCTCACAGCAATAGCCCCAAAGTTTCCATCATTATTCCCGTATATAACAAGCTAGAATACACAACACGATGCTTACAATCTTTAGCCAAACACCTTGCTCCTGAAACCGCAGTCGAAATTATTGTAGTTAACGATTGCTCCAGTGATGACACCCAATATAGTCTCAGTAGTGTTGAAGGTTTGACACTAATTAATAACGAATCAAACTTAGGCTTTATTCACTCCTGTAATAAAGGAGCAGAAGCAGCCCAAGGAGAATATATCTACTTCCTCAATAACGATACCGAAATTCACCCCAATTCTATTGAAAGCCTCATAGAAGTCTTAGAAAAAGACGAACAAGTAGGAGCAGTAGGCTCTAAATTAGTCTATCCCCAAGGAGCATTACAAGAAGCAGGAGGCATTATTTGGCAAGATGCTTCTGGCTGGAATTATGGTAGAAACGATAACCCCTACGACCCCAAATATAACTATCTGCGAGAAGTAGATTACTGCTCTGGAGCAAGCCTAATAGTCAAGAAATCCACCTTTGAAGCTTTAAATGGCTTTGAGAGAGATTTTGCCCCTGCTTACTACGAAGATACTGACCTTTGCTTTGCGATTCGTCACAAGTTGTCCTTGAAAGTAATGTATCAGCCCAAATCTGTCATTACTCACTACGAAGGAATTTCCTCGGGAACATCTACCACTAGCGGTGTTAAGCGTTACCAAGTAGTTAACTCCAAGAAATTCCAAGCAAAATGGCAACAATATTTAGAAAGTAGCACCTACTTACCCAATCAAGGTATCGAAAATGTCCCCAGTGCAGCCAGAAAATATCAAGGTAATAAGACTATTCTAGTTATAGATAGTTATATGCCTTGCCACGATAAAGAATCTGGTTCTCGACGACTCTTTCAACTCCTTAAAATCTTCAAAGAACTCAACTATCACGTTATTTTTGCAGCCGAAAATGGATTCAAAGATGAGCCTTATACCTCAGAATTAGAAAACCTACAAATCGAGGCTATTTATACCCAAGATGGTTATGGAGTCATCCCAGAAGAACAGATACAAGCCAGATTACCCCTAGTGGATATTGCATGGATTTGTCGCCCCGAACTTAACGAAAAATACTTACCCATCATTCGTCAACAACCTCAGATCAAAATCGTTTACGACACCATTGATTTACACTATCTGAGAATGAAACGCGCCTGGGAATTATCTCCTGAAGAAAATGGACAAAAAGTAGGGGAATGGCTGGATATGCAAGCTAGAGAATTAACCATTGCTCATCAAGCTGACTTAACCATTACCGTGACTCCTGTAGAAAAGGAAATTTTAGAAGAACAAGGAATCAAGAAAGTAGCGGTAGTACCCAATATTCACTTCCCCTATTTCCATGAAACTAAAAACTTTCACGAAAGACACAACATCCTGTTTATCGGTAGTTATACCCATTCACCCAACATCGATGCAGTCTTATGGTTGTGCCAAACAATTATGCCTTTAGTTTGGGAGAAAATGCCTGAAGTTAGCGTGACTTTATTAGGTAGTAATCCCACCCCAGAAGTTCTGCAACTAGAAAGTGATAAGGTTAAAGTTCCTGGCTACATTTCTGATGTTAGTTCTTATTTCCTCAATCACCGTGTCTTTGTTTCTCCTCTCCAATACGGTGCGGGAATGAAAGGCAAAATTGGACAGAGTCTAGAATATGGTTTACCCGTTGTTTCTACGGACATTGGCATAGAAGGGATGAATCTAATTCATGAAAAGCATATTTTAGTTTCTAATACAGCAGAAGAATTTGCTGCACAAATCATTAAACTGTATCAAGATGCAAAATTATGGCAAAAATTAGCTAGTAACTCTAAGGATGGACTCTTACCTTTTACTCCTGAAACTGTTAAAAGCAATTTGATTCAAGACTTGAATTTGCTCAATGTAGAGAATAATTAATCCCAAATCTAAAAACTCAAGCCTCTATTCAAACTTAAAATAGGGCGTAGTCATTGTAGTATCCGTAATTCATAAGTTGCGGATACTAATTAATTTATGACAGTGAACTAAACAGTATTGATATTTAACCTATGAAATTACCGTACAGATCGCTTGTAAAATCTTCTTATGACCAATCCATCAGATTTTGAGGCGGTTTTAGCTGCCAATCAAGCCTTTTATCATGCCTTCTCTAATAGGGACATCAAAAGCATGAGAATGCTGTGGTGGCAGGGTTCGACTAGCTTGTGTGTTCACCCTGGTGGAACGATCCTTACAGGATGGGATTCGATACAAGCCTCCTGGGAATCTATCTTTAAAAACACTGATTCGTTAGAAATAGATATTGAAATTATCAAGGTAGAAATTGACCCTTGTGAGCATGGGTTCAAGCCCCGTCGTTTACGACGACCTAATCATTTTCAGAGTTAACATGACTAAACATGATACAATTTAGTCATGTTAACTCGCACTTACGAATTCAAGCT
>JASJCP010000152.1 GCA_030065935.1 Xenococcaceae cyanobacterium MO_167.B27 | reverse complement strand
AACCCCATATTCAAGTTGCTAGAACTGTAAATAAAATGTTACGGGATTTGAGTCAGGTTTTTCCTAACTATTGGCTACCTTGAAAAGTCACGACATCAGCATTTTTAAATGCCGTGAATATTATTTAAAACCTTATTATAGTAATCGAATGATAGATCACGACATCTCTTAATTCCTCTGCGCCTGCCCCCCTTATTAAGGGGGGATTGAGGGGGGATTCGCCTCTGCGTGAAATTATTTCCTATCGTCTTAACCTTGACTTCGACTGCTATACATTTCTTGATTGGGCGGTTCTCGCGCATCATGCAATTAAAACAAACTGTCTGTGGATTCAGGCTGTCGGGGTCAGTACCAATGGGAGAAATTAACATTTCGTTTGAACCACTGTGGGCTAGACAAGTGAAAAGGAAGCAGAAATCTAACATCGTCAGAGGCGCGAATCTCCCTATTTTACCGCTTGTGGTAAACGGCGAGAGTCGTCAATTTTGTTCATCAGTATCGCGCCCACATTGTTTTTACTTCTTGTTCTAAATCCCAATCTTTCATGGCTTCCCACTCCGATTGACGTACAGCTAGAAATGCTTGGGATAACTCCTTGTTTAAAGCCTGTAAGAGAAGATCATTTTGTTGGAGGTGAGCAATAGCTTCCCCTAAATTGGTGGGTAATCTGGAGATACCTTGAGCAGAGAGTTCTTCTAAGCTCAAGTTTCCTGGGTCTATATTTACTGGAAGAGGTACTTCTAGATTTCTTTGTACCCCATCTAATCCAGCAGCGATTACAGCCCCTAATGCTAGATAGGGATTGGCAGAGGCATCTACTATTTTTAGCTCAAAATGGGTGGGACAGCCAAAGGCTGGGTCTGTGGGTACTCGCACAGCAGCTTCGCGGTTATCAAGTCCCCAACAGCAATAAGCACCACTCCAACAATGAGGAAGTAGCCGACGATAAGAGTTAACACTAGGGGTAGTCAATGCCATTAATGATGGCAGATGATACAAGATTCCAGCAATAAATTCTCTAGCTGTCTGAGAAAGTCCGCAGACACCTTGAAAGTCAGGGAGCAGGTTTTTCCCTTCATGCCACAGACTGAGGTGAATGTGACAACCACTACCAGCAGCATCCGGAAAGATTTTAGGTAAGAAAGAGGCTTCCAGGTTGTGCCGACTAGCAATCGCTCTAACAGTTTCCCTAAAGGCAATCTGCCAGTCAGCAGCTTCCTTTGCATCAGTATAGCGGACAGAAATTTCCTGCTGACCGGGACCCGATTCGGGATAATACTGCTCTACAGGTATTCCTTGCGCAATAAGCGAGTCTGCAATCTCATCGATGACTTCCAGATGCAAATCCATTGCTTGAGTGGAGGCGAAGAGTGTTGTATCTGATGGTTCTAATCCCTTTGCTGTTTGGCGCAGCAGGTAAAATTCATTTTCAAATGCTGCCTTTACTAATAATCCTTGACCTCTGGCTCTTGCTACCATTCGCATTAAGAAATTACGGGGACATATTGCCCAAGGCGATGAGTTTAGTACCATGTTGCCCATGACACGAGCATGACTGGGAGAATAGGTCAACATCTTGAGGGTTGACCAATCTGGCACTAAACGAACTTCCCCCACTGGACTTAAACCCGTCTCAGGCATAACAGCATCGTACATTACGGGTACTCCCTGCTGTCCCGCAGATATACCTACCCCATGATTAAAGTAATGAGATAGCATATCTATATGCACCGCTTTGCCACGGATGATATTGGCATTGTCACACCAAAGGATGCGAACAAATTTAACACCAGCTTGCTGAAGAGTTTTTGTGATTTCCTTAAATTTAATATTTCCAGCCATTGCCAGGGAAAATATCATATCTGAAAATATTATACATGAGCGGAGAATACCCCATCATATTTTTCATAGCAATATCTCCTGTTCGAGAATTTTAATTTTTTGATTTGGGATTACAATAGGAGAAGATAAATAAGTAGCATTTATGTATTAAGAAAAATTGATATTTTGTAAATAATTCATAGTTGGACTTTAAAATATGAGTTATAAAAAACATTGTCTGCCATTGAATAAATCACTCTAACTTTGTATATCAATGGACTATATAATTCTAGTTATCGCTGTGATCTCGATTACTATAGGCATTTTTGTTGGTGCTTTAATCGTGTGGTTTATTTACTTCTGGAGAAGACGACAAGTTGTTGATAGTTTAATTAAACCCGAAGATGTTGTGGGTCTTTATGGCACTGTAGAAATACCATTTAATGCTGATAGTAAAGGAAAAATAAGAGTCAATATTAAAGGCTCAATGGTAGATTTAATCGCTATTACTGAAGAGTCGAGGGAATTAAATACAGGAGAGCGCGCTCTGATAATTCAAATGAAAGAAAACAAAGTATTAGTAGTTTCGGAAGACTATATCAATAAAAAATAACAGATTAATAATAAGTAGGAAGTAGCTTTTTAGCAATTTAAAGGTATGGAACTATCAAGTAATTCTAAATCTCAAATTTTACAGGAAACTATTGTTGCTGAAGCAACCCCCAATCAAGTTGAAACATCTAATGCTAATAATCTCATCTTTACGAGTATCCCTATTGCTTTAGGAATCTTTGGCACAATCATTTTAATTTGGTTTCTCAACTCTTTTTTATGTATTTGTAAACCTAACGAAGTAGTAGTACTTTCTGGGAGAAAAAGAAAAACCAAAAGTGGGCAAGAAATTGGTTATCGAGTGATTACAGGAGGGAGAAGTATCCGCATCCCGATCCTAGAAACAATTAAAAGGATCGATGTAACAACTATGCCCGTACCTGTTAAAGTAACTAATGCTTATGCTAAAGGAGGCACACCTCTTAATATTCAGGCGATCGCAAATGTCAAAATTTCCAGCAATCCCTCAGTAGTTGGGAACGCTATTGAAAGATTCTTAGATCAAGACAAATCAGAAATTGTAAGAGTTGCCAGAGAAACTTTAGAAGGTAATCTTAGAGGGGTAGTAGCTACTCTTACTCCAGAAGAACTTAACGAAAACAGATTAGAATTTTCTCAAAGGATTGCGTCTGATGTCAGTCGTGACTTAAGTAAGTTAGGCTTACAACTTGATATTCTCAAGATTCAAAATATTTCTGATGATGTAGATTATCTCGACTCTCTGGGTCGTCGTCAAATTGCTCTAGTAATTAAAGATGCAGAAATCGCTGAATCCAACGCCCTCAGCGAAGCAGAACAAATAGAAGCCCAGTGCGAAGAAGAAGCACAAGTTGCTAAAACTCAAGATAGTATTATCATTCAAGACAAACAAAACGAACTGCGTAAAGTTAAAGCAGAATTAGAACAACAATCCCGTTCTGAAGAAGAACGTACTACAGCAGCAGCACAAGAAGCCAGAGCCAAAGCGGAACAAAAGTTACAAGCAGTAAGAGCGCAACTAGAAAGACTCCGTTTGCAAGCAGAAAAGGTATTACCAGCAGAAGCAGCAAAAACCGCCCAACAACTCCGCGCCAAAGGGGAAGCAGCAGTACTTCAAGAAAATGCAGAAGCTTATGCAGTAGTTAATGAAATGTTGGGAAAAGTTTGGCAAGAAACAGGAAAAGATGCCAAAGAATTATTCTTAATCCAGCAACTCGAAACAGTACTACAAGAAGCAGTGGAAATCCCAGGAAGATTGAAATTAGACAAAGTTAATGTTATCGACAATGGGGATGGTAAATCGGTATCTAGTTTAGTTAATGTTTATCCCGAAATAGTCGCGCAATTCCTCAACAGCGTTAATCATACTCTCGGTATTGATGTCATCGGAACTCTTAATCCAGAAACAAAAGTAACAACTAACAACTAACAACTAACAATTAACAATATGGAAATAATCGCACTTTTAGTAGCCATATTCGGTTTAGGTTCTGGTGCTGGATGGTTTGTTATTCGTAACCTATACTATATTTGCCAGCCTAGTGAGATTTTAATTTTTGCAGGGACAAAAACTCGCTCGCCTGATGGAAAAGAAGTAGGATATCGCTTAGTTAAAGGTGGTAGTAGCATTAGAATTCCCATGTTAGAAGAAGCCTTTAAGATGGATTTGACTAACATGATTATCGAGCTTAAAGTCTCTAATGCTTACTCTAAAGGTGGTATTCCCCTGAAAGTAGAAGGAGTCGCCAATATAAAAATAGCAGGAGAAGAACCCACAATTCATAACGCGATCGAACGTCTATTGGGTAAAAGTCGCAAAGAAATCGAACTCCTCGCTAAACAAACTTTAGAAGGAAACTTACGAGGCGTGTTGGCTAGTCTCACTCCCGAACAAGTCAATGAAGATAAAATCGCCTTTGCTAAAAGTCTCTTAGATGAAGCAGAAGACGACTTAGAAAAACTCGGACTAGTATTAGATAATTTACAAATTCAAAATATTTCTGATGATGTTCACTATCTAGATTCTATCGGGCGCAAACAGCAAGCAGAACTCCTAAGAGATGCACGTATCGCTGAAGCTAAAGCACAATCAGAATCAGCAATTAAAAACTCCGAAAACAAAAAAGTTACATCTCTACGCCAAATTGGTAGAGATTTGGAGATAGCCAAAGCCCAAGCTGAAAAAAGAATTCGTGATGCGATTACTAAAAGAGAAGCCTTAGTAGCGGAAGTAGAAGCAGAAGTCGTCGCCCAACTAGCAAAAGCAGAAGCAGAACTCTCAGTACAAACTGAAAGAATTAAACAAGTACAACAACAACTCCAAGCAGATATAGTAGCTCCCGCGGAAGCAGAATGTAAACAAGCGATCGCCAAAGCTAAGGGGGATGCAGCTAGTATTATTGAAGATGGTAAGGCACAGGCTCTAGGTACTCAACGTCTAGCAGAGTCTTGGAAAACAGCAGGAGATAACGCTAGAGAGATTTTCCTGTTCCAAAAACTAGAAACTTTAATAAAAATGATGGCTGCTGGTGTGCCAGAAGTTGAAGTAGAAAGTATTACAGTAGTGGATGGCAAGAATAACAATCAAGCAACCAGCATAGCTTCTTTCCTCGAACAGTTACGCAAAACTACAGGAATGGATGTTACAGAAATTCTCCGTAATCTTGCAGCTAATGGCAAAATTAAGCAAATCAAAGCGGGTAATGCTGAAGATTTATTATAGGTTAAAGAATATGTAGGGTGGTTAACAATGAGAGTCCTCAACAGCCTTAACTTTTAATGAAAGATATACCCGATCTTGGGTTTGTGTATGACTATTAGAGGGAGTTAAGAAAATCAATGAGGAAATAACACCATGACTGGAGGCTCTATTGTAGAAGAGCGGGACTATACTCTGATTATTGATAAAAGTGGCAGTATGTCCATCAATGATCAACCAGGGGGTAAAACTCGCTGGGATGCAGCCCAAGAATCAACTATGGCTTTGGCTAGGAAGTGCGAACAAATTGACCCAGATGGTATTACAGTCTATTTATTTTCGGGTCGTTTCCGTCGCTATGACAATGTTACCTCTGATAAGGTAACTCAGGTTTATCAAGAAAATGAACCCATGGGGCGCACTGATTTAGCAAGTGTTTTACAAGATGCGCTCGCTAGCTACCTGGAAAGAAAAGCAGCAGGGGAAACTAAACCCAATGGGGAGACAATTCTGGTAATTACAGATGGTGAACCTGATGACCGCAAAGCTGTAATGAGAGTGATTATTGAAGCTTCTCGTAAAATAGATCGGGATGAGGAATTAGCTATTTCTTTGATCCAAGTTGGAGGCGATCGCAAAGCCACAGAATTTCTCAAAGCTTTAGATGATCAATTGGAGTCAGCAGGAGCAAAGTTTGACATTGTAGATACTGTCACCATAGATGATATGGAAGAGATGACTTTAGCGGAAGTTTTGCTCAACGCTATTATTGATTAGCGTCAGTAAAGAATGGGACATGAGACCTTGTAGGGGTGATTCATGAATTACCTCTACACTTAAAAATCTTTGGTTTTAACGGTGAGAGTAGTAAAATAAAACTTATTAATCCCATCAATAAATCTTTAACTACAATGAAGATGAAACTAGTGAAAATTGGCGAACTTGCTCAAGCATAAAAAAGAGAAAGCCCGCCTGAAGTTTTAAGATTCAGTGTGGAGTGAGAGTGGTAAAAGTCTAACTCTTATTGTTTCGTTATTTTTTTAAAGCCATGTTAAAAATTTTCATCTTTTTAGGTTTCATCATATTTTTCATTTTGTTTTGGCGTTGGGTGCTATCGAATAATACCAACTATACTCCTCCACCAGGGCGAATATAGGCAATATAACTAAGTGACATCCTCTCAATCCCCTTCTAGGGGAGGAGCTTCCTTACCTCACTTAAACCAGTCAACCACAGAAAAAACCTTGATTTTATTGGCAACTGAAATACTCTCAATCCTTATCAAAATAAGGGTTTGGGGGGTTTTTCCTGTGAGGAAAGATATTATTAGGTTTTTGTAGTATAAATTAAATATAATGTATTATAATAGATTCTGATAACCAACCCCTGATACTATGAAAGTGTGAAAGATAAAGCATACCCATTGCATTCATTAATTGAAGGTAACTGGTTCAAGCTAATCTGTGGAGCTAGTTATCAACACCTCCCTGCTGTCAGAAGTTTGGCATTAGCCTATAGTATTGCTGGTGCGGATTGTATTGATGTTGCAGCCGACCCTGCGGTAATTGCAGCAGCACAAGCAGGTATGGCAGTTGCATCAAAATTAAACGGTTCAAAGCCTTGGTTAATGGTGAGTCTCAATGATGGAGAAGACCCCCATTTTCGGAAAGCAGAATTTGATGCAACTCAATGTCCGACCGATTGTAGTCGTCCTTGTGAGGCTATTTGTCCTGCTAACGCCATTACAAAGCGGGGAATTAGCGATCACCTATGTTATGGTTGTGGTCGTTGTCTGCCCATTTGTCCCTATGATTTAATTACTACTCGCTCTTATGTTTCTACACCAAGCACTATTATTACTTTAATAGAGGACATGGCAATAGATGCGGTGGAAATCCACACTCAAGTAGGACACTTGCGAGATTTTCAAAGACTTTGGCGGGCGATCGCTACTATCATTCCCCGACTCAAATTATTAGCTATAAGTTGTCCCGATGCGCCTGAAATTATATCTTATTTCCAATCTCTTTACAATCTAATAAATCCCTTACCTTGTCCCCTAATTTGGCAAACCGATGGTCGTCCTATGAGTGGAGACATTGGCAAAGGTACAACCCACGCTGCGATCAAATTTGCGGAAAAAATTTTGCAAACAGATTTACCAGGATATGTACAACTTGCAGGAGGAACAAATGGTTACACAGTAAATAAACTCAAATCAGCACGAATGCTCCAGAATACCACTTCTTCTCGCGGAGTTTCGGGAGTTGCTTATGGTAGTTATGCTCGTTCTTTACTATCACCAATATTAGACAAATTAGAAACTACTAATCATGTTTCAGAAATCCCTTTGCCAAACCCTCAATCTTTAACTAATCCTGTGGTTCAACAATTAGAAAATAACCCTAATTTACTAAAACAAGCCGTTAATACTGCTTATGATTTAGTTAATCAGATAAAAAGCACCGAAAAATATTAGCTATTAACTAGCTATAGTAATTAAAATAAAACCCCCTTAATGCCGTCAGTAAATAAAGGAAAATGTAATTACTCTTAAAAGCTAAAATCTAATGGATAAAAAAACCTGAGACTCCGAAAAACTGACTTTCAGCAACCAGCAATCAGTAATTAATTAAAACATTAATGCCACAAGACAAAATTCCTTCCCACCGTATGCAAGTTACGGACAACCTCGACCAATTGTTGTCAATTTTTCCAGAAAATATACGCGCGTCAATTGAAACTCATCCCCAAAAAGATAATGTAATCGAAGTGGTAATGGACTTGGGAAGACTTCCAGAAGCTCGTTTTCGAGGAGAAGTGTCTTATTTGGGAGAAGAACCTATCTCTAAAGCCGATCTTCAATATTGTGTTGACCGCGTGGGGAGCTTTGGTAGTGATAATCGGGCTGGTATAGAAAGAACCCTACACCGTATTAGTGCCATTCGCAATCGTGCAGGAGATATTATTGGTCTGACTTGTCGTATTGGTCGTGCTGTTTTTGGTACGATCGTGATGATTCGGGACTTAGTAGAAACTGGTGAGTCTATACTGCTCTTAGGTCGCCCTGGAGTGGGAAAAACTACCGCTTTACGGGAAATTGCTAGAGTTTTAGCAGATGACCTCAATAAAAGAGTTGTAATCATCGATACTTCTAATGAAATTGCAGGAGATGGAGACATTCCTCATCCCGCTATAGGAAGAGCTAGAAGAATGCAAGTAGCTCGCCCCGAATTACAACATCAGGTAATGATCGAAGCAGTGGAAAACCATATGCCAGAAGTGATCGTTATTGATGAAATTGGTACAGAATTAGAAGCCCTTGCAGCCCGCACTATCGCAGAAAGAGGAGTACAGTTAGTAGGGACAGCCCACGGTAATAGTATTGCTAACCTCATTAAAAACCCTACTCTCTCAGATTTAGTAGGAGGTATTCAAGCAGTTACTTTAGGAGATGATGAAGCTCGTCGCCGTGGCTCTCAAAAAACCGTCCTAGAAAGAAAAGCACCCCCGACTTTTGCGATCGCAGTAGAAATGCTAGAACGTCAAAGATGGGTAGTTCACCAAGATACCGCCGAAACAGTGGATACAATCCTTAGAGGGTTTGAGCCAAGAACTCAAATCAGAACTGTTGATGACAGTGGGGAAGTTTCTATTATTCACGAAGAAGCCCAGGAAGTAAATAACATCTCACTTAGTAGAGGTTCTAATGTAGCAGTTCCCTTACGCCCTAGTGGCTGGCGTGCTTCGGGTAAAATGACCCCTGTTGCTCCTGTGGGCGGTAAAAAAAAAGGTAAAGTTAACCCTGAATTTGAGCGAATGTTAGATACATCTTGGCAAACCCAAGATTCTAACCAAAAATTGCGGACTCCTGGTCCTAATGGGGAAGATTGGCCTGTTTATGTCTATCCTTATGGTATAGGTCGCTCTCAACTCGACCAAGTAATTAGCGTCTTAGATCTACCAGTAGTCTTGACTAAAGACTTAGACAGTGCAGATGCGGTAATTGCCTTGCGATCGCAGGTTAAACACCATTCCCGACTGCGCCAAATGGCTCAAAATAACCATATTCCTATTCATGTGGTTAAATCTAACACTATTCCCCAAATTACTCGCGTCCTGCGCCAATTACTCAACTTAGACGATCCTAATATGCCCGAAGCGACAGATTTACGTCTGTTCACCAAAGCAGGAAGCGACGACGAGATTGAGGCACTAGAAGAAGCTAGACTAGCAGTAGAACAAATAGTAATCCCTAAAGGACAACCAGTAGAATTATTACCCCGTTCTGCTAAAGTCAGAAAAATGCAACATGAACTTGTAGAGCATTATCGCCTACAGTCTGATAGTTTTGGGGAAGAACCTAACCGCAGACTCAGAATTTATCCTGCTTAATTTTGAGCCAAGAAAATAACTTACAAATTGTAGGGGCAATTCCTTAATTGCCTCTATTATTATTTAATACCAATTCTCATCTAAAGAACAATGGAATCTAATCAAAATAATAATTTAGATGAATTATTAAGTGATTTAACATCTAAATACAAAGCATCAAAGCCATCTAATAATCCAGAAATACCACAAAGTAAGGCTAATGAAATAGATAATTTACTCAACGAAGTTAAATCAGAAATAAAGACCAATAAAAGCTCAGTGCCAGCAAATACTAAGAAAATTCCCCCAAATAATTCTCAAGCTGATGAAGATATAGACTCAATTAAAGCACAGTATAAAAATAAACAAACCCATAAAAAATCCCAAGAAGAACTAACTTTTAACAGAAATAAAGAAGAGATTATTATTCAAGAACAGCAAAAACAATTGAAGCGCAAACAATTAATTCGACAAGCAGAAAAATGGTTAGCCAACCTCAATCCTAGTTCCGATGAAGGTCTGTGGTTTAATCAACTTGCCGAATCTTATCCTTCAAAATTAGAAGCAGCTATACATTATTTATCATTAAACATTGATAACTGATTTAATTTTGGTAGCGATTTAATAAAGCTTCTAATCCACCTTGATAACCCGAGCCAATAGCGCTCATTCGCCATGTGCCATCTTTACGGTAAAGCTCTGCCATAATTAATGCTGTTTCAATAGAATAGTCTTCCGCCAAGTCATAGCGCAAAACTTCTTCTTTAGTCTTAACATCTACAAGTCGCACAAAGGCATTTTCTACTTGTCCAAAGTTTTGCCCTCGTTGATCCGCTTCGTAAATGGTCACTGTAAATACCAGTTTTTCAACATCACTTGGTACTTTTGTCAGGTTAACCAGGATTACCTCATCATCCCCTTCACCTGCTCCTGTTCTATTATCTCCCAGATACTCTACAGAAGCAGATTCCTCTGGACTTTTAGGATTGTTGTAAAAGATAAAATGTTTGTCACTAACAATCTTATCATTGCTATCCAACATAAAGACGGAAGCATCTAAATCGAAATCAGCACCTGAGTCGGTTAGATTTATATTCCATCCCAAGCCGACTAAAACCGCTTCTAGACCAGGAGCTACTTTTTCTAGGGATACTCGCTGTCCTTTTTGTAAAGATATAGGCATATTTTTTTTCTCTTGAAATATCTTCTATCAGATTTAGAGCTAGATTTAGATATTTATCGTGATTAGTTCTTTGATAATTATCTACGTTTATTGACGATTTTGCCAATCTAAGTGTTGCAATTATTCCATAGCCAGTATGTTAAGAATTGTATAGAAATGCGTATAATCACTTACAAAATCATGAGTAGTATTTAGATTAACTTATTCAATGATTGATTTTATGCTATTAAGAACTCTATTTAGTCTATCCCAAATTACTAGAATTAATAACTCACCAAAAATAGCCGAAAGCTACCATAATACTGATAATCTGATTCAACTGCAACAGTACGATCAATTTATGGCAATTGATTTTCAAGATGCAGAATTGTGCTTGAATCGCGGGAATGCTTACGCTGAATCTGGAGCATTGGAAAAAGCAATTTCTGATTACACAGAAGCCATAACTATCAATCCCCAATTAGTAGAAGCTTATTATAATCGTGGTGTTATCTATGGTGAATTAAAACAATACTATCAAGCAATTTCTGATTACACAGAAGCCATAACTATCAATCCCCAATTAGCAGAAGCTTATTATAATCGCGGTGTTGTCTATGAGAATTTAAAACAATATGAGCCAGCGTTGTCTGACTATACCAAAGCAATAGCCATTAATCCGAACTATGGAAAAGCTTACAACAATCGTGGTGCTATTTACTTTCAACTACAACAATACGAATCCGCTCTATCAGACTTTACAAAAGTAATAACCATAAATCCCAATTTAGCATTAGCCTACAGTAATTGTGGGAATGCTTACCTTAAATTAAAACAATATTATCGAGCCATTGCTGATTTTACCAAAGCCATAACTATCAATCCAGAATTTGCAGAAGCTTATTATAATCGCGGTTTTGCTTACGGTGAACTACAACAATATCATCAAGCAATTTCTAATTACACAGAAGCCATAAATATTAATCCCAACTATATCAAAGCCTATAACAACCGAAGTGCTGTTTACCTCCAATTAAAAAAATACAATAAAGCTATTGTTGACTTTACCAAAGCCATAATTATCAGAATTTATAATTAGGCGATAATTTTTCTTACATTAATACTTAGGTTTGTAACATGAAGCCAGATGGCGATCGCTATAATCGGATTAGAATGTTCCCTAAAAACTTTAAATGTGTCGATTTATCGATATATTCAGTGATATTAAAATAACAGACAAACATTGAGTCTAATTGATACTTATGCGTTATCCCATCGTCATTGAAAAAGGTAAATATAGCTATGCTGCCTATTGTCCAGATTTTCCTGGTTGTGTAGCAACAGCCAAAACTATCGAAGAAGTTAAGCAACAATTAACTCAAGCTCTAATATCTCACTTGGAAAATTTAAAAGCAAGTAACCAGCCCATACCCGCTACTAAATCCCAGCTAGGTTATATTGACATTCAAATTGAAACTCAAGTTTCATAAAATAAAATTATCATCTAGAGCGATTACTCAAGATTCTTTGTCAAGTAGTTCAATACAGTCAACACCGCGATTAGAGAGGCTTCCGGCTAGGAAGCCTCTCTCGCGGTCATTGAGATTAATCGAATAGTCGGTTGAATTTTTCATGATTATTTAACTTTGAAGAAAGTAGTAAATCATTAATGAAGAAATGATCGCTTAATACTAAAAGAAAAGAGCCAGGAATTAATCTGGCTCCTGGAACAATTACTAAAACCAATCGTGATTAGATGGAATGATATGAACTAAAGCTCGTTCCTCACTCGCTTTTTTGTGAGAAAAGCGGGTTTACTCATACCCTGCTTATTAAGGTAATTAAGAAACAAAGTAGATCGAAACTCAAAAAAAGAGATGATGAATAGTAAGTTAGTTAGATACCAAACATTACCTGTTTGGACGGAAGATACCTTACCACAGTCTTTTCAGGAAAAACATAATACCAAGCCAGGAACTTGGGCAAAATTGACAATCTTAGAGGGAGAGTTGACATATTATGCTTTAGATAAAAATGGTGATATACAATCAACTCATATCTGCTCAACAGAAAATCAGCTACCTTTTGTTGAGCCTCAAGCTTGGCATAAGGTCAAGCCTAAGGGAGATAATCTACGCTGTTTTCTGGAATTTTATTGTCTTCGGGAGCATTATTATCAAAAAAAATATCATCTTTCAGCTCCTCATTCAGAGGTACTTGAGGTTTTAAAATATATTCAGTCGGGAAATGCGTTAGATTTGGGATGTGGTCGGGGACGTAACAGTATATTGCTTCAAACCAAAGGGTTTTCTGTCACAGCTTTCGATAAATCTGAAGCAGCTATTGGTAAACTTCGAGAAATTATTGATGCCGAAGAAGAATGTAGAGGTATTCATGCCAAGATCTACGATATCCAGACTGCATCTATCAAAAATCATTACGATCTGATTATTTCCACAGTAGTTTTTCAGTTTTTACAATCTGTATCTGTTAGCTCTGTGATTCAAAATATGCAAGATGTGACCTTACCTGGGGGATATAATTTGATTGTTGCCCCTGTCTCCACAAACGATTGTCCCTGTCCTATTGAGTTTTCTTTTACCTTTGCGGAAAAAGAACTTAAAAACTATTATCATCTATGGAAAATTTGCAAATATAACGAGGAGTTGGGAACGTTTCAGCGAATGGATGAACAGGGTAATCCCATAAGAGCAAAGTTTGCGACACTGATTGCACAAAAATAAATAGCTTTCCCCATAAGTCTAGTATTTAAAGATGGGTCTGTGTGGCACTGGAAAC
>JASJCP010000151.1 GCA_030065935.1 Xenococcaceae cyanobacterium MO_167.B27 | reverse complement strand
AAGGTTAAAGGCGATGCCAGCCCATACGATGGCAATCTGGTCTATTGGAGTAAACGAATGGGAAAAAACCCAGAAATGCCATTGCGTAAGGCAAAGTTACTCAAATCTCAAAGAGGTAAATGTAACTTATGCGGTTTAACATTCAAACATGATGATGTGCTGGAAGTTGACCACATTATCCCGAAATCGAGAGGTGGAAAGGATACATACTTGAATCTACAGCTACTTCATCGACATTGTCACGATGAAAAGACAGTGAATGACGGTTCATCAGAACCGCCACTCAAGCCAATAAAACTGCCCAATGGGTGGTATTGGGAAGATGATTTATTAATCACGTAAGTTCTAAGGCGTATTGATGACAACAACCGTTTTGTTGAGGAGCGGTATGAGGTGAAAGTCTCACGTACCGTTTTGTAGAGCAGTAGGCGAGGTGACTCGCTTACTGACTTTAATTTAGATGGTCGAACTCAGCAATTAATTGGCTGGGCTTTAAGACCCCCCTGATTTTTTTATCTTCTTCGGTAATGACTTTCTGTGCGTATAAAATGAGGAACAGGAATTAAATTGATAATTGATTAAACCGTAAGATGACAGACAGCAAGACATTACATAAGCCAGGCAGACATCCCAACTCAATTGCCAATCTCAATTATCATCAAGGAAGAAAACCCCACTATGGTGAAGCCAAGAAAAGAAGAGCATTTAGCATGACGAATGAAGGGTGGGAAAAAATTGGAGATATTGCTCATCAACTGGGCTGTTCTAGTCCATCTGACTTATGTGAAAAAATCGCCAGAGGTCAAATCAAGCTACAAACCTCTCCTTAAATATTAATAAAAATTCTAATAATTTGATTAAAAACACGCGCCTCAAAGCGAAACTGAGGCGCGTGTTTTTTGACTAGAAGTAAAACTCCTATAAGTTGCGATCGCCTCCCATAAAATAATTCTTATGTACTGTTTGCCGATAATTTGTCGGCTTTTAGTGAACTATATTTACCCAAATTTTAAGAATCTACAAGGAATGGACAAAAACAAGGTATAGTATGGCTTATCCCCCATAACGCTATTCATAATTTGTATTTCAAATAGCGTTATTCTATGACAGTACCCAACCAACATGACCACCTAGAAAGCTCCTTAAGCTCTAAAATTGAAAGACACTTTAGTACTGGTACTGATGTGCTTGCTCAATTTTTAATCGATAAAAGAAATCCAGGGACTAGAAAAGCCTATTCGGATGACCTCAATGATTTTTTCTTGATAACTACAGGAGAGAGGGCAACGAAAGATTCTGTATTGGAATTTTTGCACTTGGAACGGTCAGCAGCTTGTGCTGTGGTCCTCAACTACAAAGCCAAATTGTTTGACAAGGGGTTATCAGAAGCTACGGTTAATAGGCGTTTGGCAGCTATTAAGAGTCTCTGCGCGATGGGTCGGAAGTTAGGAATATGCGGGTTTACCCTAGAGGATATTAAAGGGGAGAAGGTTCAACAATATCGCGATACTAGTGGGATTAGTCCAGAGGAATATCGGAAGGTGTTGGCTCTGTGCGATAAAACCAAAATATATGGGATTAGAGATTATGCGTTGTTGAAGCTGCTTTGGGATAATGCCCTCAGACGCAATGAGGTTAGCCTACTGAACTATGGAGATTTCGACCCCGACGCAAAAGAATTGGTAATACTAGGTAAGGGTAGGGGGACACAGACAGAGGTAATTGGTTTATCTAAATCCACAACATCTGCTTTACTCGATTGGACATCTGCATACAGACATAGGAAGAAGAAAGCACCATTGTTTGTGGCATTGGATTTTCAACATAAAGGTCATCGTATAACTGGGGATGGTATCTACAAGTTAGTACGGCGATACTGTAAGAAAGCAGGTATAACCAAACGCATGAGTCCACATCGTGTTAGGCATAGTTCGATTACTGCTGCTTTAGATGCGACGGATGGTAATGTACGGAAGGTGCAGAAGTTATCACGGCATCGTCAGATAGATACCTTGATGATTTATGACGACAATCGGGCTAAAGACCAAGTCGAAATATCAGAAAGATTGTCAGGTTTGGTGGAGTAAAAAGACTGCTTGAAAAAGAAAAATATTCTTCAGTTTTAGTTACAAATAACTTATCTTTTTTTCAAGTAGAAACTTATGTCGCAGTCAAGCAAATAGATAATTGCTGCACTCTAATTGACTTGCAGTTTTTCTTGACCGCAGTAAACTTGCGAGAGTAATTATATTTGAGATTTTCTAACCACTCTAAAAAAGACTTAAAGGCTCTGGGTTGTCTATTATTAGCAGTGAAGACTTCCTCGTCAAATAATGCTAATTGCACACCTTCATTCTTGGGCAACAAACTAATGGCTAACTGCTCTAACTTCTGTAGCTGATTCTTGAATTTATTTGTCCCTTCTTCAACAGCTTGCCTAACTAAAAGATTAAGATTAACAATAGCTTCTTTGAGTTGTCTTAATGCTTTATCGGAATTCCCTTTGTGATTAAACAGGGAATACAAAGGTTTTGTAACTTTCTTGATAGTTCTATATAAAGTAATAGTACCAGAGGGAGGGCATTTCCTAGAGTATAATCTTTGTAATTCTCCTGATATTACTTTTAGTCCATTTACCAGAGTTTTTAACTTATCGTGAAGAGTAGTTTTTAACTCTGTGTAGTAATCTATTTTTGAGTTAGAATAATTCATGAATCTAGATTAAAATCTCTATCATTCCTTACCATCATTATAGACTATAATAAGCAATTATGGTAAGATTTTTTGAGAATAAAGTTTTAAAAATAATGAAGAAAGATTTTGGATAACCCAATGAACGAAAAAGAATATTACTGGCGGATAGAGTTAAAAAATCAAGCCAAACAAATAGAGCAAAAAGTAACTGAAGCGATTTTATCTTTGGGGGGAGAAGTGTGCGACCGCCATGAAGATAAATATTTTTCAGGCAGGCAAGAATGGCACAACCCCTTAATTCTTAAAGTAAAGTTACCCCCAGGAAAGAGATTTACTTTTATTAGACAAACTAAGATTTGGTTGCATCGACCAATGCAAATCATGCCACCTCTTGTGGGAGGAGAATCAATCCCCTTAAGAGGGAATCATGGCACAACAAAAAAATGCAGGAATTATCGTTTATCACCTTCTAGCCAAGCTTATATCAAAGATTACAGAACAGAAAAAGTTATAGAAGGAATCGATAGAGTTAAAGCTGTTTTAGACGGGAATTTAAACTTAATTTATGAATAATAAGTCTAAAATATAATTAAGAAACATTATTATAATGTAATTATAGTAGAAAAAGTGATATCTTAATATTAAGTTTTTAGCTACATTTGAACTTCAGAAAATGTTTAACTTTGAACTAGAAGAAATAAACTACCAAAACCATGAATGGGAGAGTGAAGTTTATGAAATACTATCGCTTTCAGCACCCCGTCAAGGATTACCAGATATTTCCCAAGAAGATATAGAAAAGCTGGAAGAAGGATATAACCGATATGAACATTTTATAGGGATAACTTGCGGAGGGTTTGATGAAGAGGAAATAGAGAAAGATAGACAAAAATATCCTCACTTGTTACTTCCTGACATTAATGGTTCAATAGCTTTCGGAGAGGAGCAGTGCATAGAATATATGCACTTAATAACAGGCATATCATTGGTTCAATGTGTAGTTTTTGAATACGAAAAAACTGTAGATTTAGCAGCATTGGGTATCATGGCAGGAAGTCCCTCTAAGAATATTGCTGAAGCTTACAATTTAGCCCTTAAATTAATTAAGAAATATCAAGAAAGTTAAAGAAGTAAAAATATGGTGTTGGAGATCATGGTGTTTTTACTTCAGGGGAGTATTGCCCCTGCGCTCCTCCTCTTAAAACTTTAACAATAGAACCGAAAAAATCAAGGAGAGCTAATTTTATCATGACCCAGGAATTAAAAGATTGCATTAGCTTAAATCTAGAACAGAAAAATCCAACTCTTGACTTAAAATTGCGGGGTGATGTGACAGAAGTCCCCGATGATATTGGACTACTAAAACATTTAAAAATTCTCAGGTTACAGGGCAATAACAATATCATGAAATTGCCAGATTTTCTCTGGGAATTGAATAATTTAGAAGTCTTGGACATCATTTATTTTAACATCAAAGAAATATCCCCTTCCGTTGAGAAATTAGTCAACTTAAAACAGCTATTGTTGACTTACTCTAAAATCGAAAAAATCCCAGAATCTCTGGGGAATTTAGTGAATTTAAAGGTTCTGCATCTCCAAGGAAATCAAATCGAAAAAATCCCAGAATCTCTGGGGAAATTAACCAAGTTAGAATCTTTATATTTGAGTTTAAATCAAATCAATGAAATCCCAGATAATCTAGGAAATTTAACCAATTTAAAAACTCTGCTTTTGAGTTCTAATAAAATACCAGAACTACCAGAGAGCCTGGGAAATTTGGTTAATTTAACTTGGCTAGATTTTACCGAAAATAGAATAAAAGAATTGCCAGAATCTTTGGGTAACTTAGTTAATTTAGAACGCTTAGACGGGAGCTTTAATAATATAAAAAAACTTCCACAATCTCTCGAAAAATTAGTTAATTTAAAATCCATTGATTTTAGCCATAACAAAAGATTTTCGGATTTCTTCGCAATTCTCAAAAACTGGTTAAAAAAACGCAGCCAGAGAATCTCCGAAGCAAACTCCTAATCATTGACAACCCTCGTGCCCCCCTGAGTGACAACTAAATTAATCAAAGGAGTTAAAAAACCAGGGTGGCTTAAAACCTATTCAATTAATTAATAAGTACAGCCATCTAACTACTGAAGCCACCCTGGTTTTTGCTTCCTCTCTTATCTGTAGTATTAACCATAAATCACACCGAGGTAAACAGCCTAAATAGCCATCTTATTCTTCAATCTTACTCACCCGCTAGGCTGTTTTTAAACTCGGGAGGTTAAAACTAGCTTTAACCATTGGTGTATATAGCTTTGACCCTGTCACAGATACTACTGTATTTTATATAAATATTAGAGGTCATCTGTGACAAAATTTATAACCTAATATGGATGGATTAACCTGGTTCTAAATTTATCATACATTATTACTACAAATTAGGACTTTTTGCTTCACCGCACCCAGAAACTTGATGGGTCAAAAGGTACTCTTGCTTCCATTCGTGTCTTCAACTCTTCTGGGGTAATGACTGCGGTAGGTTTGAGAACTTCCCAATAGTCCCTAGTTATCCGATAAAGCGATCGCACATAAGAAAATCTTGCTCTGGCAACATCTTCTTTATGTACTGAGACATCAGGGTGTTCACGCCTAATTAACTCCCGATAGTTAGATTCTAATTCAGTCCGAGTTTTGGGAGAACCCAGAACCCGCATTGCTGGGCTTTCCTCTGTACCATTTAGTGGTAATCCTGGTGCAAGTAGGCGATGGGTGAGAAGTAAGATAGAGAAGTTTTCTATTTGATTGAGTTGCTCTGATTGCTCTTCTAATTGCTCTTCTTTAACCTCTAGTTCTTCCTGTGTGTTAAGAAGTTGAGATTCTAAGAGTTGAATCTCCTCGCTCTTTATTTTTAATTGCTTCTCTAACTGTTTAACTATCTCTTCATTTTCTTTCTTTGTTGCACTTACTTCACAGCTAGTGGAGAGCTTTGATGTGGGATCAATATCCACATCAATATTAAATGACGTTAGTTGCAATTCGGTTAATTGAAACTTGGCTGCTGCAATGGCAAATCTGCAACGATTTAACTTAGAAGTCAACTTTAATCCTGTTGCTTTTTGCAAGGATTTAATTGCAGAAGATGACCAAGTTGTTTTAACTTTATTGTAGTAAGAAAGTAATAAAGTTTCATCCTCTGCTAGGCAAGGATTTAAGTTGGCTATTACCTCTAGAAATCTAGTATTATCTGGTAGCTCCTTCTCTGAATCTAATTTGTTTTCTATTTGCTGGAATTCCATGCTCCATGCCCCCTGTATAATGAGCGAAATTATTAATTTTAAATTTAATAAGAATTATTATTATTTCCATTATGGTTATTAGCATCATTGTTATCATCTATGACGACTCCCAAGCTAGAGAGTGCTAATAAGTCTGACTCTGAATTAACTTGCACATCATTAAGTTTCAATAGATTAGATTGCTTGCTTCTAGCGTCTGCTAAAGTTTGGGAAAATGACGGAAAAGATGGGGTAACTGGCTTAAATTCTGGAAAAGCTACCGCAGTATTACTTTCTAATTCTAAGGCTTTTGTAGCTGAATTTTGTGCAAATTGATTGATAAAATTCTGTAGGTCTTGCAGGATTTCGGCATAAGTTTCATCTAATGCTTTTACCATTGCCAATTGCAGAAAATAGGCAAACTTTACTCCAAATTCGTGTTTAGATGCCTCCTTGGCAATTTGCGCCTGAGCAATAGCTGCATCTTGGGCTAATTGCTCTAATTGATTGAGGTAATTCTGCTGATAGGCATTAATTTCTTGCTGGTTTTGTAGTTCCATTTATTTATTTATGTAGAGTTAATAAAAATCTTGTTGAAGCCTGTTTAATGTAGCTATAAGAGAGCTTCTAAGAGTCTTTATTTTACTATTGATACTCGGTAAAATCCAGTAATTAAATATTTCTTAATTATTGCATAGCTCCGCAATTAAATCCCCTACAATTGCAATTAATCCTGTTTAAATAATTGCCTAAAAAAGTTAGAATATTAATGGGTTCATAAGACCTAATGGCTTGTGCCATCACCACATACACCAATAAACAATCTTCATGTCACCATATAAACCTATTGACATAGATAAAATTAAAGAACTAATTGCAACAGCAACAACAGCAAAGCAAAAACAGATGTATCAGAGAGGAGAAAAAAATGCAGGGGGTCTTCATCCAGTAGATGCTGATACCCAACAATCAATTGATAGGTTTAAAGACCCCCTGCATTTTAATTCCTTTGATCAAAACCTGTTAGTTGAGGCAGAACAAAAGTTGCAAGAGGAACAGCAAGAACTTGGGGAAGAGCAAGGCAATAGTGTTACAAAATCAGTTGATTTAGTAGGCAAAAGAAAAGAAAGTAATGAAGAAGATAAGAGTCTTGTTTCCAATACTTTAGTAATACCAAAGAAAGAGAAAATCAATACACCAATTCAAGATAAAGAAGTAGAGAGTGAGAAGAAGCTTTCTGAAAAAGAAGATGAAGAATTAACAGATAACTCCTCAGATTCAGCGCAAGAAGAAGAAGAAAAAGAATCTGAAGATGATGAGAATGAATATAACTCGGTTTTTACTGCTGTGGGAGTCTGCCAAGGAAAGCTTATTCTAGATGAATCAGAGAAATTTAACCTGGAACTTGGGGGTAAAAACTACGACCTATTTTATGCGAATACAAAGTTTTGGGCGTATAGAGGATTAAAAAAACAAATTGCAAAAACAGGAAAAGACGATTACCCATTAATGGTCTATCCAAAGGTTACTCACTTTCCCAACAAAAACCAACCTCATAATTTATATTTTCAATTAGTAGCTTTTGATGCTGGTAATCGTGCAGATATTCAAGATAGTATTTTTACCGAACTCAATGATGGGGAATTCAAAATCTCTGGTTTATGGCAATTCATTCCGCCTTCTAGATTACCTTGCATATCTGTGTTTCGCAATTATGATCCCAAATTACTTGAATACATAAAGCAAGGAGAGGTAGCCAAGAAAGTTCAAATTACCAAAGCAACTCATGTGCCAATTATCTGGAAGGATTCCCCTGTACAACCTTTTAGATTCAATCCCAAACTCAAAAAGGAAGAACAAAAACCACTTTATTTTGTAAGCATTAAAGCCAAGTTTTTACCTGAGAAGAACCTCTTTCTGTTTATCGAACAACTTGCAGAGCCTACCCAGGATGTTCCTAGATTTCTTAAGACCAGGAAAGAGGATAAAATGGAACTCAATAAACAGAGGAATAAAACTCGTAAGAAATCTTCGTTTAAAAAAGGAATACAAAATCGGAAACAATCGCCGAAGTCAGGTAAAAAACCAGCACCAATTTTTAAGAGTAAGGGCTAAGTTTGTAGTATATAAGTTTTGTTATCGTAATGTTCGATTCACTCGATAGAAGTGAAACGGGAATTTCCCCGTTTGATTACAGAAGAGTAAGAAATATCCCAAAGGTAGTAAAAAGCCAGCACCAACTTTTAAGAGTAAGGGCTAAATTTGTAGTACACAAGCTGTGTTGTCGTAATTCCGATATCATTCCTGACATCATTCCTCTGACGACCCCTGTGACAACCAATTATTCTGTAGTATGAAGCAACAATAAATTGGATAGATAGCCAGCTTCTCACTCTCTCATTACCCAATTTCACTCACCATAAAGAGAGTTTTAAAATGTGGCTGGTAAAAACCAGCTTAAACCATTGGTATATATAGGTTAGACTCTGTCACAGATAGTCTAGTATTTTATATAAAAATTAGAGGTCATCTGTGACAAGAATTATAACCCAATCTAGGTGGTATCAAACCCAGATAAAATTTAATACATATAAGTTACAAATCGAGAAACTTAGCTAGCGCACAAATAAAAAACTCATTACTAACGATCTTTATTCAAAGGGCTACGCAGAAATTGAAAGTATTTAATTTGACACGATTTTGAACTTAATAATAGAATGACCACTGTGGTGTCAGCATCACGGACAACCCACTGTACGCAAATCAACTCAAGCTTCTACTCTATATCTTCTTCATCGTTAATCAGGAACTCTATGAGTTAAGATATGATTTCAAAATACTTTCGACAAAGGATAAAAGAAGCTAGGGAACAGCAGCTACCTGAACTTGATTTAAGTTATGAATCGTATATTGGTGAGAAGTTAACTAAAATTCCTGCCTGTATTTTTGAATATACTCATTTAAAGAAACTCAATTTAAGATATAATGATATTGAAGAAATCCCTTCAGAGATAGCTAAATTAACTAACTTAGAATCTTTAGATTTAATTGGGAATGAAAAACTTACCTCATTCCCTGATGAACTTATAGAACTTTCTACTCGTATTTCGCTTCGATTAACTTGGAACGTTAATTCTATTCTTCCTGAATGGTTTAGGGAAGTCAAACAACTTGGATTAGAAATTATTGAACCAGATCAATCAAGCTATAAGAACAGAATTCGTATAGCAACAATACCTGATGAGATACTTAATCTTGAAAATTTAGTTTTATTGAAGATATGGCTTAGATATTCTAATGATTGGGTTCGGAGGCTTGAACGCTTAAAAGAATTAGAGCTAGATTTAAGTTATAGTCAACTAAAAGATCTGCCAGAATCTGTTGGAGATCTAACTAATTTAATCGAGTTAAATTTAAGTGAAAATTTACTAGACAATCTCCCAGAATTTATGGGTAATCTAACTAAGTTAACTAGGCTAGATTTAAGGTTTAATCAACTAAAAACTCTCCCAGAATTTATGGGTAATCTAACTAAGTTAACTAGGCTAGATTTAAGTTTTAATCAACTAAAAACTCTCCCAGAATCTATGGAAAATTTAACTGATTTAATCGAGTTAAATTTAAGTACTAATCAACTAAAGTATCTGCCAGAATCTGTTGAAAATTTAACTGAGTTAACTAGGTTAGATTTGAGTTTTAATCAACTAAAAACTCTCCCAGAATTTATGGAAAATTTAACTGAGTTAACTAGGCTAGATTTAATTTCTAATCAACTAAAAACTCTCCCAGAATCTATGGAAAATTTAACTGAGTTAACTAGGCTAGATTTAAGAAATAATGAACTAGATAATATCCCTAAATTTGTTGAAAATATAATTAATTTAACCAAGCTAGATTTAAGAAATAATCGAATCAATAAATTGCCAGATTTTATTGGAAATCTAACTAATTTAACCGAGCTAGATTTAAGGGATAATCCTTTAGAAAAACCACCTATAGAAGTAGCAGAACAAGGAATTGATGCGATTAGAGCATATTTCCGCCAACTAGAAGAAGAAGGAAAAGACTATATTTATGAAGCTAAGTTATTAATTGTTGGGGAAGGGGGTGCTGGTAAAACTACTCTTGCTAAAAAAATAGAAGACTCAAACTATGAACTAGACAGTAAAGAAAAATCTACTGAAGGAATAGACATAATTAAATGGAGTTTTCCTTTTGATAATGAAAGAGAGTTCAAGGTTAATATCTGGGACTTTGGAGGGCAAGAGATATATCACGCTACTCATCAATTCTTTCTAACTAAGCGATCGCTATACGTCTTAGTAGTTGATACGAGAAGAGAAGATACGGATTTCTATTACTGGCTTAATGTAGTTGAACTCTTAAGTAACAACAGTCCTTTACTCATAGTTAAGAATGAGAAGGACAATCGCCATATTGAAATAGATATTAATACCTTAAGAGGTAGATTCTCCAATCTCTCCGAATCATTAGCAACTAATCTTAAAGATAATCGCGGTTTAAACGCTATTTTAAAAAGTATTCAATATCATATTACCGAATTACCTCATGTTGGTACTGCATTACCCAAGACTTGGAAGCGAGTCAGGGAAACTCTAGAAGAAGATAAAAGAAACTATATCAGCCTACAAGAATATCTCAACATCTGTTCCAAGAACGGTTTTAAGCAACTTAAAGATAAATTACAGTTAAGTGGATATTTACACGATTTAGGGGTTTACCTCCATTTCCAAGATAGTACTTTACTGAAAAACACTGTTATCCTTAAGCCTGAATGGGGTACAGATGCAGTTTACAAAGTGTTAGATGATAAGCAAGTAATTAATAATCTGGGTCGATTTACCACCCATAATTTAGATAATATTTGGAGTGATGAACAATATCTCTTCAAGCAGGCAGAACTACTTGAATTAATGATTAACTTCAAACTCTGCTACAAAATTCCTGGCAGTAACGATACTTATATCGCGCCTCAACTATTAACTATAAAAAAACCTGAATATAATTGGGAAAAAAATGATAATCTTATTCTCCGTTATATCTATGAGTTTATACCTAAAGGTATTATCACTCAGTTTATTGTTGCTATGCACGAGTATATCCAGCAACAAAAATATGTTTGGAGAAGTGGTGTTATTCTTGAAAAAGAAGATACTCAAGCTGAAATCATCGAAGATTACAACAAACGAGAAATTAAGATTCGTCTTACTGGTCAATTCAAACGCAAGTTAATGACTGAAATTATTTATGAATTAGATAAGATTAATAACTCTTACCATCACTTGAAGTATCAAAAACTAATCCCTTGTAATTGCCCAACTTGTATTAATAATCAAACCCCTCATGGATATGATTTTACTAATCTGTTAGAAAGAATCAGCAGTCAAAAATATACCGTTGAGTGTAATAACAAACCTTATCATGAAGTTCAAATACTTAGTTTAATTGACAAATCTCTTGATATCCAACAGTTAATTTCCCAAGCCCAACAAGATAGTGATAGAGGAATAAATATTCAAGGTGACGGGCAACAAGTAATTCTTCAGTTATCTAAACAAGCAAGTATTTCAGGAGATATTATGACAAGCGATCGCTCCATCAAAATAGATCAAGGCAATTACAACGAAGACATCAAGGGCGACCAGATAGATAAAAGTAGAACCCAAAATATTTCTGATAGCAGGATTGACAATAGTGGTGCTGGTGCATCTAGTTTAGGAGATATCAGTGGTACAGTTGCTAATACTATCAATGAGTTACCATTATTTGAGAATGAACCAGAGAAACAAGAACTCAAAGAACTACTAAATCAACTACAAACGGCAGTTCTAGAGACAGAACTAGATTCCGAGGAAAAAGAAGAAAGTTTAGAACAAATTAAGGCGATCGCCTCTTCCCTAACCAACTCTCAAGATGGGGCAATGAAAAAGGTAGCGAAGAGAGCCATGAAAATGCTGCGAGGTACTGCTGCTGCTTTACCCCCTGGTGCAGCACTAGTTACTATCTGCGATAAACTGCCTGAATTAATTAGCAAAATATTTTGAGATTACGATTTTTCTATCTCTACGTAAATATTCCCGAATTCAACGAAGACTGGAAAACTGATAGAGCTTTTTCCAGGAAAGCATTAATTGGGGACAGAAAATACGGACTTGTCTTAAATTTTGATGTTTACGCCAGACGAAAACTATGGGAGCATCAAAGGGCAGGGAAGCGACGGTATCCTCGCGCTCGTCCAACCCCTATGACAACGGTCGTGACAACCCGTCAACAACCAATGTTATCTGTAGTATGAACCAACAATAAATTGGATAGATAGCCAGCTTCTCGCTCTCTCATTGCCCAATTTCACTCACCATAAAAATAGTTTTAAAATGTAGTTGGTAAAAACTAGCTTTAACCATTACTGTATATGGCTTTGACCCTGTCACAGATGGTCGAGTATTTTATATAAATTAATGGTTCATCTGTGACAAGAATTATAACGATGATCTAGGTGGATTGAAACCAATCTAAAGAGATAATACATATTTAATACGAAACCCGAAGCTTAATAAATAAGACGACATAACTACATACATAGATAAATTAAAAATAAATAGTAAATTAACCGATAATTAGGAATAAATAGGAATTTGATTTATTATAGTCATTTATTGCTTGACATTAATCTAAATAAATGCTATTATATATACAAGATAAAAGATAAGTCTTATCCACATCCACATCATGGGCAATATTGACATCCCAAAGATAAGAAACTATCACCCAGATTTTTAAAAGTAGTCATGGACACCACTGAAATTAAGTTCCTCCTCAAACTTCTGCCATACCCAAGCCATCGCACCACCATCAGTAAAATAAGACTTGGCAGCACAGTCAAAGCTTTTCTAAGAAATCAAGTCTGTAGGGGATTAAATGAGCGTGGATTAATAGAATTCACTGAAAAAGTCGTCAAAATTAAAATTAGTGCTGAGGGTCTAACTGCATTAGATGAGAAGAGTGCATCTTTTTCACCGCTCCAATTAAAAATCCTCAAAGCTACATCTCCTAAAGCTATCTCTCCCAGTGATACTAAAATTAGTCCAGCACAGGGACGAGAAGCAATCATTACTGAACTGGTAGAGCTTGGCTTAATCACAACAAAAACCAAAATTAACGAAGTTTGGCTAACTGATGGTGGAAGAAGATATCTAGCAGAAGAATACACACCAACTGGGGGCGGTAATATCATCCTTAACAAAAAAATGTTGGGAGATTATCTTGAGTTTCTGAGGGGATATTTTTCTGATGCTGTAACGAGAGCAGATGTGAAAGAGGAATTGGGAGAAAAAGTTGTAACAAAAGAAAAGAAAACTGAGAATTCTTTGTTGGAAG
>JASJCP010000150.1 GCA_030065935.1 Xenococcaceae cyanobacterium MO_167.B27 | reverse complement strand
AGAAAATATTTTAGTTAAACGTTGTTGTACATTAATCCAAATGAAAGATGAGATTCGTAATTTAACCAACTATCATTGGCTTCAAAATAATTGATTGTTAGTATTTTTTTAAAATCGGATTTAGTATAACAAGTGATTAAGTCATTGTAGAATAATATCAATCCTTGATAGCTTTACAGGGTTATGACCTGGGGTGATGATTCAAGGAATAGCGGAAAGAGGGAAGTAGCTGCTGTACGTGAACCCGACCCGCCGTAGTGGAGTTACTGGAAACTACGATCCAAGCCTAACAGGTGTGTGCAGGATAAAAACCCAAAAGCTTATGACCTGCGGGACGCGGGATCAAGCCTATCGCCAGAATGTAAGACTTGCTGTTGCTTGCAATAGAAAGCTGTTCTTTGGGTAGGAAGCCCATATCGTATGCGAAGCATCGATGTCGGGTAGTTCACCTTATATTACTGATGAAGTCTGGGAACTGGGAGGTATTTATGTTCTACCTAAGTTTCGAGGGCAATCTGTAGCAAGGGAAATCGTAAAACACTTACTGCTGCAAGCTGAGAATGTTCATCTGTATTGTATTCCGTTTACTAATCTTGGGTTATTTTACAAAGAAATGGGATTTGTGGAATGCTCAAATAGTAGTAAGATTCCCGAGAAAATTAGAGAGAAATATCGATGGTGTCAACAAACCTATCCCCAAGGAGTTCTTCTTTTAGAAAGACTCGCCCTCCAGCATAATTAGGTGTTAATTCCAATTAAGATAATTTTAACGACGAAAAGCCAAAACAAAACGCTCGATTCCTGCTAAATCAGAAATAACTTTGATATCTCGATAATCTCCTTGTTCTGATAACATTTTAACTACTGCTTTAGCTTGTCCCGCCATCATTTCAATTAACCATAGTCCCCCAGACATAAGATATTCAGGGGAAGCTGTTACCAGATACCTAATGGCATCTAAGCCGTCTGTCCCTCCATCTAGGGCTAAATGCGGTTCGTGTTTAAAGACTTCTGGTTGTAGTTGAGGTAATTCTGAACTGGGGATGTAAGGAGGATTAGAAACCATACCCGTGATTTTTCCTTTGAGGTGTTTTAGGGGACTCCACCAGTCACCATGATAAAACTGAATTTGGTTATTAAGCTTTGCTGTTACTGCATTAGTTTTTGCGATCTCCAAAGCAGCTTTACTACAGTCTGTAGCATGAATTGTGGCATAAGGAAAAACACTAGCTAATCCTAAAGCTATCGCCCCACTCCCTGTACCTAAATCCACCCAATGGGCTTCCTCTTCACTAGAAAAACCATTAGCTTGTTGAGCAATTTCGATAATGAGTTCTGTTTCAGGACGAGGAATTAGTACCCCAGGAGATACAGAAAGCTGAAAGTTACGCCAAGGAACTTGACCAACGATATATTGTACTGGTAAATGTTCTGTGAGGCGTTTTTCCCACAATAATGTTAGTTGTTGGATACTGTGTTGAAGAGGTATTAGTGAACGATTTTTAAAAGACTCTAGGCGCAGACTGAGAGAGTCTAGATCGCTTACTTGCTGTAGTAACCAATCTATCTCTTTAACTGCTATTTGAGCAGCGAGCGCCCTGTCTATAGCAGTTCTGCGCCACAAATATAATTCTTTTCCTGATACTTGATAATTTTTCTCCAATGGGATACACCAAAGCCGTCTCTACTAAGTTAAGGAGGGAAACGCGATCGCAACTTCAATTGAGTAACCACCTAGATTATAAGATATTACTACAGGGGAAATATAAAGCGATCGCAACTCCTGTAATTTATTATCGTTTGGGGGCGTTTTGGGCGTTTTGTTGTAAGAATTGTATAGATTCGCTAGAAGGAACTAAAACAATTTTATTGAGAGCTTCGTCTTGACTATTTTGTAGAGTGTCAATAACTACTTCTAAAAGAACTACCTCAATATTTATGGTGTTTGCGGAATCAGGCTGTTGTTGTTTGAACTTAGTGACCATATTATCTAGCTGTTTCTTATCAAAGAAGAAAGGAATTACTTGCTGAGAGTTTTTTTCAATGGTTAAATAACCTTGCTCCGCTCCACCTTTGGCAACAAACAAAGGAACACCACCTTGATACTGTTGACCATTTTGATCGAGAATCTCTTTGGCAGAATTTACTGCATCCTGATCGGGGACATAAGTAAAATTGAGGTTAGTTCCTTGGTCTTGGTTTTTCTGATCCAACTCATATACTCTACCCAAAGGTACAGGAACTACTTTAACTTTACTAGCGATATCGGGATTTTGGCTTTGTAAGCGAGCTACAAAACGAGTTGCATCCTCCTGACTGATAAAAATACCAGTAAACTTGTTATTGTCATCTTCATTTCTCGAAGCGACTAAAGGAGTACCTTGCTCATCGGTAATAGTAAAAACAGGTACGGGATTAAGTTTTTGAATGATTTGCTCGGTGGGTAAAGCCCAAGCTTTAAATTCACCCAATCCAGCAGTCAGAACTGTTCCTAACAACCCTATGGTAGTACCCCAACGGATTAGAGATTTCATAATTATTAAGCTCCTCTAAATGATTACTCTATTTATATTTTGTCCACAAGATCGTGAATTACTCGACAATAAATAACATTCTGATAATTTGTGATCTAGACTACAATTTTTATGAATGCTTTATATGAGATTTTCTCATGGTAATCAGTAATTTTGCAATCTGACAATATTGATTTATTAATAAATGCAGAATTTAGGTCTGACCTTAGTTACTTAGACAGTAAAAAAATATTAATTTTTCTAGTTTACTGATTAATTTTAGGGAGAACGTCGCATATCTAACCACTGCTGTAGAATGATAGCTGCTGCTTGGCGATCAATTAGCCCTTTGTCATAAGAAGAAAAGCGTTTGCGGGCTTTTAGCTGGGTTTCTGCTTCGTGAGAAGTTAATCTTTCATCTACATATTCTATGGGTAGTTGTAAGGCTTCGGAGACTTTTTTGGCGTATTTTTGCACTTGTTTAGCTTGAAATCCAATCTTTCCTTCCATAGTGTAGGGAAGTCCTACTACTAAAACTTTTACTTCCCTTTGTTCTACTATTTCTTGTAGTTGTTTAATGTCTTCTAGCCAAGAACGACGTTTAATAGTAGTCAAGCCAGTAGCGATTAATCCTGTACCGTCGCAACCTGCTACCCCTACCCGTTTAGTTCCTACATCTAGACCCAAGGCGCACACTCTTTGTTTCATAATCGCGGTCATCCTCTCGATTCAACTTAAGCATGATGACCGTGATTGGGTGGTTTAGAAGATTCCGCCGACTTTTCCTCGGAAGAATTGTAGTTATCTTCCCTGGGAGTTGGGAAAAATTCCTTTTTACTCTGTTGCTGATAGGACTTAGAAAGAGATTGTAACCAAGATATTCTCGAAGGAATAGGAGTTTGTGCTGGCTTCAATCCTTGGAGAACTTCTGATAGCTGTAAGCCTTCTAAGGGTTTAGTTTCCCTAATTTTGTGCCATACAGAACGAGACATTAGGAGAGTATTTTCTGTAGGAGAAGCACCGATTTTAGTAAGATACTCTTCTCTTTCTGGTTGGTAATCAGCAGAGACTAATTCTAAGCCTTGATTTTTGGCTAGGGACGATGCAACAGCAGACTGCTTTTGGTTGGCAATCTGGGACATCTGAGCAATTAATTGAGGATACAACCAGGTATAGGCAGGATTAACTGTTAATTGAGCTTGATGAGGTCTTGAGCCATCTTTAGCAAATTCTAGACGAAAATAACCAATTGCAGCTTTGCGTTGAGGCTCAAAAACATAACCTCTAAATATTTCTTTTTGTTCTAACCACTGGCGAATTTTACTGATTGCTGTTTGCAAAAAGTTGGATTTGAAGTCTTGTATATGACGATCAAATATCTGACGTAGTAGAGGAGGCATAGATACACAATCTAGCTGGTAGAGTAGGGGTGCATCCGCGTTACTGACGGGTAACAGGTTTGGTAGGTTTGACTCTTCTTTAGCTAGTTCCGCAATTTGCTTTGAGGTTATGCGCCAGTAAATCATCTGTGCTAGGGGTTGAAAACCATTTTCCCGATACAATGCAAGATGATGTTTGTCGTTGACGTTAACTTCTAAGATCCAGGTGCGTGCTTCCCATATATTTTCTAAACAGTGTCGTAACAATTGAGAACCAATTTTTTTCTGACTAACTACTGAGTCTAATTGGTGATTATTCTCACTGAGTAAGACTCTTTCAACACGCCAAGTAGTACGAGTACTGTTAAATGGTGATACTTGAATCAGACCGAGAATCTCTTGTTTTTGTTCAGCGACATAAATCCTGCGGTCTTCTTGGGAAGAATAAGGCAAAAGACTTAAAAATTTTCTCAGTCCGTACCAAGAGCCTACTTGCTTCAATTCTCTGTCTATGGTGATTAGACGTTGAGAAGTTTCTTGGTCGCTACACCTTTGCATCAGAGCCTTTACAGGTTCTAAATCGCGATATTGCATCGGGCGAATCGTTATTTTCGGAGTTTTAGGCACGGATAAAGTCATTTTTTTGTTTTTTGCTGATATAGTTTGGGTCTAGTCAACCTTTTCTAGTTGCCAGAGAATTTGATTACCTTCCCTTCTGACTCTTGATACAACCCAGTTACGCCAAGACCAATGATCTCCTCTACTGGTTACAGCACTAGCGTTAATATCCATTAAATCTGCTAGCTCCGAACTACTGATTAGATAGCCTTTATTGGCTATTTCATCAGCAATTCTTAAAGTATCAATCAGGTCTCTGAGTTGGGTAACTCTTTCGGCACTGGGTACTTTATACTCTTCCATTGTATTGTTAGACGATTCCATAATAAATAGGGCTTATAACCTAATCAATTGAGACTGTGTTTTGAGATCGAATTATCTTTTAGGATAAAATCTTAGCTGAATAATTGCTTGATCGTCATCATAGCTAATTTATAACCTATTTATCTGCCAGTAAATTAAGATATCTAGACTTGGCTGGTTTAAAATCTGGCTGAATTTCTAGTGCTTTTTCGTAACTAGAGATAGATTCTTGAATAAGTTTTAATTTTTCTTGAGCGCGACCTCGATTGTACCAAAATTGATGATTATTTGGCATAAGTGAAATGGCTTTGTCCCAACTTTCTATTGCTTCTTGCCAATTTTCCATAAGATAGAAGGCGTGGGCGCGATCATTCCAAGCTTGATAGTTATTAGGTTCAATTTCTAAAGCTTGCTCAAAAGCGATAATCGATTCTGGGTATTTTCCGAGACGACCTAAAGCACTACCGCAATTATGCCATACTTCTGTAAGTCGAGGATTATATTCTAGTACTCGATACCAACTAGCGATCGCATTTTCCAATGCTCCTGCACTGGCTTGTTTAAGACCTAACTCGAACCAGCTTTCTACTAGTTCCAAATTGGCTGAATTTGGCGATAACTGTCTTGAATTGTCAACTTTTTGAATTGCTGTGGAAGCAACTACATCAGGGTCGGTACGGTCAACACTAGGTTGTTCTGATGCTTGTTGCTCTGAGTTTTGTTTTTTTTGTACCAATTCAACCAATTGTTGTAAGGTCAGATTAGTCTTATTTTTATCTTGTGCTTGTTGAAGTTCTTTAATGCTTTCAATTAGGGAAGGATCGGAAGTTGAATCTTCTACTTTTGATGGGTTTTTGGCTGAGTCTGCTGGTAATTCTGGTTGTTCCCAGGGTGATTCTAGTTCTTCTGAGGTTATATGATAACTGTCTTTTACCACCAGATTTTCAGGATGGGGAAAAACTAATTCTTCGGAGCTTAGAGAGACTTCGTCGTCGTAAAACGACGGAGCTTCCTCTGACTTGGTGAACATTGACCAACTCGAAGCAGGATCTTCCGTTTGATGGGGGACTACCTTCGACTCTTGTGTTTCTTCAGACGATGTTTCTGAGTTATTAGATATGATTTGATTTGAGTTTGGCTCATCTTCTGAAAGGAGAGGGAAATCCTCTGTTTCAGTAAAGTCTTCTCCTGAATTCTCAGATACAATTCCAGGTTGAATTAGGGAGGGGTCTTCCTCATCAACAGAAATTAAAGGGAACTCTTCTGTATCCACATCTAATTCTCCTGATTTCTGGGAAATAATCCCATATTGAATTAGAGTGGAATCTGGGTCGATTTTTGGTGCTGGTGATTGGGCTATTGAATCCCCAGATACTTCTGATTCTGATGCTGGAGTTGAAATAATATCTGCTGGTTCTAGGTCTAATTCTCCTGAGCTATCCGAAATAATCCCATCTTCAATTACAGTGGAATCTGGGTCGATTTTTGGGGCTGCTAATTCCGGTGTTGAGTCCCCAGATACTTCTGATTCTGATGCTGGAGTTGAAATAATATCTGCTGGTTCTAGGTCTAATTCTCCTGAGTTATCCGAAATAATCCCATCTTCAATTACAGTGGAATCTGGGTCGATTTTTGGGGCTGCTAATTCCGGTGTTGAGTCCCCAGATACTTCTGATTCTGGTGCTGGAGTTGAAACAATATCTGCTGGTTCTAGGTCTAATTCTCCTGAGTTATCCGAAATAATCCCATCTTGAAGTACAGTAAGATTACTATCTTGAATTACAGTGGAATCTGGGTCGATTTTTGGGGCTGCTAATTCCGGTGTTGAGTCCCCAGATACTTCTGATTCTGGTGCTGGAGTTGAAATGACATCTGCACCATCATATTCCCAAATTAATTTGGTGATGTTGCCAAAAAAAAGTTTTCTGCCGATTTCATCCGAAACTGCGCCAATTGCTTTTAATTTGGGTTCAGATTGGATAAGTTCTCCTAAACGGATCATTCTTGCTCCCAATTTTCTCTGAGCAGGATTAGGAGAATCAGGAAAGTTCTTATAAAAACGCTTGAGCCAATCAATCCATTTTTGTGATTCCCCTCTTTCTTCCAATTGCTCAAAAAACTTAGCAATTCTTACTTGATGCCAACCATGAGCTACTCCTTCTAGAAGTTGATTGAATAAGAATTCATGATCTCCATCTGTTAAATTGATACTTGATTCTAGAGTTGATGTTGATTTTCCTTGTTCCATAGCTAAATGACCATTGGTAGGAGAGTTAAACCTTGATTTATTGTTAAACTTCTGCTCAATTGATCTAAGCATGATCTTCTCACCATAGATCAAATATACTGTTAGTAAGTTGATTGCTGTAAATCTTGCTTAATTTTACAGGGAGATTTTATAACTACCCAGTTAAGCTATTTGTTCGTTACTCTAATTTATGTCTTACGAGCCTCTTCATCACAAGTATCGTCCTCAGAGTTTTGGGGATTTGGTTGGTCAATCTGCGATCGCTCAAACTTTAATTAATGCTATTAGTCAGAAAAAAATTGCTCCTGCTTATTTGTTTACTGGACCTAGAGGAACTGGTAAAACTTCCAGTGCTAGAATTTTAGCCAAGTCTTTAAATTGTTTAAAGAGCGATCAGCCTACCCCTCATCCTTGTGGTAAATGTGAAGTATGTAAGGCGATCGCAGTTGGAACAGCTTTGGATGTCATTGAAATTGATGCAGCCAGTAATACGGGAGTAGATAATATTCGAGAGATTATTGAACGTTCTCAATTTGCTCCTGTGCAGTCTCGTTATAAAGTGTATGCTATTGACGAGTGTTTAACAGGGGATTCCCTGATCCAAACAAGTACAGGATTGATGCGGATTGATGATCCGAAGCTTAAAGGCGAGATGGTTCTCAGTTACAACGAAAATACAGAAACATGGGAGTATAAAAAAGTACTACGCTGGCTAAACCAAGGGACAAAAGAAACTCTTATTATTCAAACTAGTGAGTGTCAAATTCGCTGTACAGAAAATCATCTAATTCGGACAGATAAGGGATGGATCAAAGCAAAAAACGTCAAAGAAGGAATGAAGATACTATCCCCTGTGAATGTGGATGTGGTACAAGCATCTATAAATATGGCACGGATGGACGAATACGCGGATTTGCAGCAGGACATCAGCAAGGAAGTCCTGCAATATTTCTTCACACTGAGGGATTTTCTGAACGAGAAAATCAAATTATTGCTAACTGGCTTACAGGTATGGGATATCCTGCCAGTTCAAAATCTTACACAAGAAAATCTACACAAAAAACTTACCACTACCTTAAACTCAAGGCAAAATCTAGTCGAAAATGGTTATCAGATTTGCAACAATACTCAATTTCCTCAATGGACTACAAATTTGGAGAAGGTAGAATCTGTCCGCCACGATAGTCATGAAAAAGTTTACGATCTTGAAGTAGAAGATAATCATAATTTTGTCGCAAATGGCTTGTTGGTTCATAATTGCCATATGCTTAGTACCGCAGCTTTTAATGCGTTGCTAAAAACCCTGGAAGAGCCACCCCCAAGAGTGGTATTTATTTTAGCGACTACTGACCCTCAAAGAGTTTTACCGACGATTATTTCTCGCTGTCAACGATTTGATTATCGCCGTATCCCTTTAGATGAGATGGTACAGCATCTAAAATATATTGCCCAACAAGAGCAGATTAATATCGATCATGAAGCCATTAAGTTAGTAGGACAAGTTGCTAATGGAGGATTGAGGGATGCAGAAAGTTTATTAGATCAACTGAGTTTGTTTCCTGAAAAAATTACTATAGATCAGGTGTGGGATTTAGTAGGAGCTATCCCAGAGCAAGATTTATTGATTTTATTACAAGAAATTAGAAAGAAAAACTTTTCAGGTATTTTAAAACAATGTCGTAGTTTATTAGATCGAGGAAGAGAACCTATTACAGTGCTGCAAAATCTGGCTAGTTTCTATCTCAATCTCTTAATTGCTAAATCTGCCCCTCAAAGCTCTGATTTAGTAGCTGTTACGGAAAATTGCTGGAAAAAATTACAAGAAGAAGCCTTACAGTGGCAACAAGAAACTATATTATGGGGTCAACAAAAGCTAAAAGAAGCAGAAACACAAATTAAAAATACCACTCAACCCCGTTTATGGTTAGAGGTAACTTTATTAGGATTATTATCTGAGGGTACTATTACCCCCCTTTCTGTTACAGATCAATCTCCCCGTCAATCTTCCATAACAGATTTAAACAACAACAATATTAAATCCCCACCAACTCAGCAGGTAGCAGCCACAAGAGAGAGTATTGAAGAAAAACCCAGCAAACTATTTTCTGAAACTGAAGCAGAAAAAGTATCCGCAAGGGACTCTAAACCGGATACTACAACCCAAAACACTGAAACAGTTAAAGAGCAACCTCAACCTGTTAGTAAAAAAGCACTGGTTACAGAATCTTGTGATAATTCCCCTGTATCTGCTTCTCTCTTATCAAAATCATCTGTAGCAGAAGAAGACAATGAGGTAATTTGGCAAAAAGCGATCGCAATTCTCGAACCACCTACAACTAAAAGTCTATTAAATCAAAAGTGTCATTTAATTAATTTAGAAGATTCTAGAGCAGTTATTGGTGTGACTTCTCCCCAATTACTTCGCTTACTCCAAGGCAAAGCGATCAATATCGAAACTGCTTTTAGTCAGGTGTGTCAGCGTATCATCAAAGTTAGTTTGGAAGTTGCGGATAATAATGTTGTTTCTAAGAAAGCATATAGTTCTTCTCCAGACGAAGAGAAGACACACAGAGAAGTAAATAGGGAGATAGAGAAAACAACCAGACAGGAAATTAGTTCTTCTCTTATCAATGCGACAACTACAGATCAACCCCCTACATCCTCAAATATTAAGCCAGAAACAGATACTAAGCATTCTCTGGAAGTAAAGCCAAATAGTTTTAAAAATGAACTTCCTCCCAAACCAGAAACAATCCTAGATGCAACGGTAACACCAGAACTAAGTATTGATCGTAACTCTATTAATCAAAATCAACTGCCACAAAATACTGTGGTAAATAGTAGTCTGGGACTCAAGCCAAAAAATAGCGAACGCACCTCCCCTGTTAATTCTGAAGCAGAATTTGACTTAGCTGTGGAATTAATAGCCAAAAGTTTTGATGGAGAAATTATAACCTTGGATAACTACTCTGCAACTGAAGAATCTTCAAGCGATAGATCTCAAATTTTAGAAGTTACCGAGAGCTTACCCCCAGAAACTACAACGGATAGTGATATTGCTATTAGTGAGAAAAAAAGCGATAGTGAAGCAAGGGATAGTAAAAGCGACCGCCAAAGTATAATTGCTAATCGACCAGATCCTAGTATGTATGATGATGAAGATGTCCCTTTTGCAAGACCAATTAACCTAGAGATGAGAGGACTTGAGCTTCAAGATTCTTGGGAATGGACAGTAAATCAACCAGGAAAATGGCTTTATAGGAAAAATTACTTATTTAAGTGAATTATGATGAAGGATAAAGGATAAAGAATGAAGGATGATGAATCAAGGATGAAGCATAAATTCTAAGGGGTGGTGGGATAGGAAGGATGAAGGATGAAGCATAAATACCTCTGACCTCTTACTTATTACTTACCAGTTATTACTTATTACTTATTACCTTACTCGGAGTCCCTCATAATTCATCCTTTAAGGGGGGTAAGCTGGGTCAATTTCTCAAAAATACGGGTTTTAGCAATGAAAACTGTGGAACGAAAGGGAAAGATTCATATCCAGATTAGTTTTTCTCCCTTCTTGCTGTTTATATTGACATCTATTTTGATTCATGGAGTAGGGATACTGATATTAGCTTTATCCAATCGAGAGCTACCTACTGCGCGTCAGGAAACAGAATCTACACCTATTGATTTTGTGGTTGTTCCCCCAGAAGAATCCCCCCTAAAACCACCCCCTGACACTGAGCGTCAGGCAATTAATAATTCTATTGCCAAGGGAAAAGTAGAACCAGAATTACCCCCTGCTGCTGACAAAATTGGTAACGAGGAAGCTATTGCCAAATCTGAACCAAGTCAAGTTACTCAACCTGTGACCTCTCCAAGTTCACCAGGGAAAGTTTCCCAACCAGCGATCGCAACTCCCAGACCTACTCCAGCTCCAGAAGTGGTCAAACCTACTACCCCTAACCCATCCATAGCGACAGCAACAGTCTCCCAATCCCCCCCTGTGACATCTCCTAGTTCATTAGCCAAAGCCCCCAAACCAACCCTCGCCCCTAATACTCCGACCCCAGCCCCAGAAGCAATCCAACCTACTATCCCTAACCCATCAATCCCGAACACAGTAGAAACATCCCCACCAGTTACATCCCCTAGTTCACCCGAAACAGTCTCCCCTAGTGCGCTCGCGCCTAATAGTCCGACCCCAGCCCCAGAAGCAATCCAACCTACTATCCCTAACCCATCAATCCCGAACACAGTAGAAACATCCCCTAGTTCACTAGCAAAAGTACCCAAAACAGCGCTCGCGCCTAATAGTCCGACCCCAGCCCCAGAAGCAATCCAACCTAATCCCCCATCAACATCAATACCTCAAACGGCAGTAGAAACATCCCCAACAGTTACATCTGCTAGCTCCCCAGAAACATTACCCCAAACAGCGATCGCCCCAATCCCCAATACCCAGTCCCCAGTCCCCCAGTCGTTCCCCAATCCCCAATCCCCAATCCCCAGTCCCCCAGTCGTTCCCCAGTCCCCAATCCCCCAATCCCCAGTCCCCCCTAGTGCATCTTCAGAACAGAAAACCCCCGTTGGGTCTGGCTCTGCTAGTCTATTAGGGGGAACTTATCGCAAGACTCTATCGGAAGATTCTGGTAGTTCCTTTTTTAATCCTCAAGCTAATGCTAGTCAACAAGCCCTCAATCCTAGTGGATTCAATGCCCAGCAAAACCTTAATATGGGACCTTACTTGGCTGAAATTAGGCGACGAGTAAGACGAAATTGGAATCCCTCATCACCTGGAAATAACCGTCATACCGTACTGGTGTTTTCCATTCAACGCAATGGTCAAATTACTGGACTACGAGTAATACAAAGTTCTGGTTCGGATCAAGTCGATCGTCAATCTCTAGAAGCAGTCCAAAAATCTGGACCTTTTGCTGCTTTACCGCAAAATTTTCCCCATCAGGAATTAAATGTCGAATTTAATTTTAATATATATGTCAACCAAGGAGTATTTAGACCTCAGCTAGAGAACTGGCAAAGATTTTAAATTTGATTGTCTAGAAAAATTTATGGAAACTGTATATCAATTATTTAATAACGGAGGGCTGGTTATGTGGCCTCTCCTGGGACTGTCAATTTTTTCCTTAGCAATGATTTTAGAGCGATCGCTGTTTTGGTTTAGGCTGGCTAGTGGACAAGAAAAAATACTGAAAAAGGTACTTACTGTTTATCAACAAGACCCTAAAATGGCTGATATGATGCTTAAACGTCATCAGCATTTACCTATGGCACGTATCTTTTTAGCTGCCTTATCTCTAGAGCGATCTACCCCAGAGAAGTTTCGTTTGGCTCTAGAAAGTGCTGCTCAGGCTGAAATTCCTTTACTTAAGAGGTTTAGTAATTCTTTTGAAACAATTACTAGTGTCTCACCTTTATTAGGATTGTTGGGTACTGTTTTAGGCTTGATCACTTCTTTGGCTTCTCTAAGTATTGGGGATATCGAATCTTCTCAAGCTACAGGAGTCACAGGAGGAATTAGTGAGGCTTTGACTTCTACGGCTACTGGCTTAGTTATAGCTATTTTTACGCTTTTTTTTGCTAGTACTTTTCGAGGACTATATTTACAACAAATCGCCCTAATTCAAGAATTTAGTGGTCAACTAGAACTGCTGCATCTGGAAAAATACGAACAAAAAGGAGATATTACTGATGCGATTACCCGATGAGCCTGATAGACCACCGCAGATTAATATTGTGCCAATGATTGATGTTATCTTCGCAATCTTGGTTTATTTTATTGTCTCTAGTTTATTTTTAACTCGTTCTGAAGGCTTACCCGTAAATCTTCCCCAGGCTACAACTGCTCAATTACAAAATACCAAACAAATTACAGTCAGTCTTGATAGTGAAGGGAATCTCACTGTTGGAAATGAACTCACAGAGCTTGCTCAATTAAAAACTAAGGTGGAAAACTTGATTAAAACCGAGCAAACCACAGTGGTTGTAATTAGTGCTGATAAAGTAGTCGATCATGGTCAAGTAGTAGATGTTCTTGACCAATTACGTCAGATTCCCCAAGTCAATCTAGCGATCGCAGCTAAGAAGGATCGAATAAGGGATGAGGAGTAAGTATAGGTAGGAGGTCAGAGGTAACATCCCTACACTTTTAATAGCTTGAACACACAAGTGACTACTCTCAACGCTAATTGCTCGCAATATAGCGTGAGCTTCCCACTCTCACGAGTAGGCTTTTTCTGCCCCACGCGGATTATCTAAAACACGTTGGTACAAACGATATGTTATCTCCCACCGTTGGTTTCCCGA
>JASJCP010000017.1 GCA_030065935.1 Xenococcaceae cyanobacterium MO_167.B27 | reverse complement strand
GAAGGAGCAAAAAATTAAAATACCAGCCTTCATCAGTTAGCAGTAAGAGCCTAACAATTAAATGAATTAGTTAAAAGGCTGGTATTTTAATAAAGCGCAAGTCCCTAAGCTCAACTGAAATGACCGCGAGAGAGGCTTCCGGCTAGGAAGCCTCTCTAATCGCGGTGTTGACTAACAATTCGTTGACCTACAAAATTTATAGTTCGATAAATGAATTCAAAATATCGAGTATTTGCCGAAAATACCCCCTATTTCCCCATCTACCTATTTCCCCACCTGTCTCATCCTAGAATGAAACAGCCCTACCCTTCTCAAGAGGGACTTTTAAGATTTCTTCGATTATTCAAGGTCTTTGCGACCAGGATTACGAGAAGGATCGCTGGAGAGGAAGCCAAAGATAAATAGACCGACAAAGAAAAATACTGTTATATAGACTACAATTTTCAGGGTGAGCATTTTATTTTCTCCTACTAACTAAAAGAATTTTAACAGAACGAGGTACTATTTATGAGTGGGCTATTGATTATTAGTACTTGATTGGGGAACATAACTGAAAGGCTGGAATTGGAAGTAACAGAGCAGGGTGATGTGGGCAAAACTAGTCTGGTTAGCGATCGCCTAGACCGATGGTTGTCAAGTCAGTTACCAGATATATCTCGTTCCAGGTTACAAAAGCTGATTGAAGATGGTCAGGTTCAGGTTAATGATCGCGTTTGTCGCAGTAAGAAGTTAAAATTAGTCTTAGGCGATCGCATTTTGGTGACTATTCCCTCACCTCAAAAGTTAGACCTCCAACCAGAAGCTATCCCCCTAGATATTATCTATGAAGATGCAGAACTAATTATTATTAATAAACCTGCGGGAATGGTGGTACATCCTGCGCCTGGACACTATCAGGGGACATTAGTCAATGCTTTACTCTATCACTGTGATAACTTGGCTGGTATTGGAGGAGTGGAACGTCCAGGGATTGTCCATCGTTTAGATAAGGATACCACTGGTGCAATTGTAGTAGCTAAGAGCGATCGCGCTCATCAACGTTTACAAAGTCAAATCAAGGCGAAAACTGCTAGAAGAGAATACTGGGGAGTTATTTATGGTTGTCCCAGAGAGCAACAAGGAAAAATTGAGTTTCCTATTGGTCGTCATCCTGTAGAAAGAAAAAAAATGGCGGTTGTTCCTGTAGAAAAGGGAGGACGAGAGGCGATCACTTACTGGGAAATCAAAGAAAGATTGGGAAATTACACCTTAATGCAATTTTTACTCTTCACAGGACGCACCCATCAAATTCGGGTTCACTGTCAATATTTAGGACATCCCTTAGTAGGAGATACAGTTTATGGTTCAAATCGTTCTATAGGGGTGAATCTTTCAGGTCAAGTGCTTCACGCTCATAAGCTAACTTTAGTTCATCCTGTATCGGGAGAAATTATTGAGGCGAAAGCACCTTTTCCTGACGAGTTTACCAAGTTACTATCTGTATTGCGGAGTCGGATAGATAAGTAGTTAGTGGTTAGTAGTTAGTAGTTAGTATTCAGTAACCCCTAACTAGCAAAATAGAGCAAATTGTGGCTACTATAGAGGACGATTAAGAAACTATTATATTTATTTGTGATGAGCGGTACTAAAATTTTGCGTCGTTTAGGAATTTTACTAATAAGTTGCTTTGTCGGAGTAGAGACAGTTGGAATTACACCAAACTCTAGAGCGATCGCAGCTACAGATATTGATTTAGAAGTAGGAATTGTTCAGCGTTTTGGAGATGAACCCATTGATGAGAAAGATGAAATTGTCAGTGAAATGGAAATCAGTAGTACTGCTGGAGATTGGTTAACTATTGATTGGGAAACAGACCGAGAAGAGAGGGCTAACAAAATTCAAAATTCTCCTGATTCCGAACCTAATAAACCTTTAAAAGCTCAGAAGATTAAGCTTTCTATTAAGCAGCAGGTTTTAAGTGAGCCAATAGTTTCAGAAAGAGTTGTTTTAGGTAGTCATGCGACTTTTGAAACAGCAGAGGATAATGCTAAATTTTGGCGTGATCTCGGTATTGAAGTAGAAATAGTCCAGCCAGGAAGATGGAAAGTTTGGGCAAAAAGAGATATTTATTCTACTCCTTTAGTGCGTCGTTGGTTACTAAGTAGTTTAAAAAATAATGGTTATAGTACCCCTTATTTAGAAAGCGAAATCTTAACAGAAATCCCCCAAGTAGTTTTATCTATTGATGGAAAAGAATATTTTGATAATGAACTAGAAATTCATACCGCCAAAAACTTGGTTCAGGTTCATACTGTTAGTAATAAAAAAGAAGTTACTAACCTTTATGGTGGCTTTTTGCGTTTACAACCTAATGCTTATGGTAATTTCTCTCTAGTTAATGAAGTTCCCCTAGAAACCTATTTACGAGGAGTTGTACCTTACGAAATTGGTCCTAATGCACCTCAAAATGCGATCGCAGCCCAGACAATTATTGCTCGCACCTATGCTTTAAGAAATCTACGACGATTTAAAGCGGATGATTATGAACTTTGCGCTACCATTCACTGTCAAGTATATAAAGGAATCACTGGTGCTACTCCTAGGACAGATAGTGCGATCGCTAAAACTCAAGGTCTAGTCCTGACCTACAATAATGAATTAGTAGATGCACTTTATTCTTCTACTACGGGGGGAATTACAGCTTCTTTTAGTGATGTGTGGGAAGGAGAAGAACGACCTTATTTACGCCCCATTATCGACGCTCCTAAACCATTATGGGACTTATCTCGCTATCCTCTGGGAAATGAATCCACTCTGCGGAACTTCCTCAATCTGAAACAGGGATTTAATGAAGCAGGAAGAAGGGTGTTTAGGTGGAAAAAATCGCGAACAATAGGAGATTTAAACAAAGATTTGCGGAAATACCTGGAAAAAACTCGTAATCCTCTAGCAGATTTTAATACTATTACTAATTTAGAAGTAATCGAACGATCGCCTTCAGGAAGAATTTTAACTATGTTGGTAGAAACAGATTTAGGAACTATCAAACTCCACAAAAATGAAGTCCGCAGTGCTTTTGAACCTCCTATTAGTACCCTGTTTTACCTCGAACCTTTATATAATGATACGAATAAATTAGATGGTTACTACTTTATTGGTGGTGGTTTCGGTCATGGTGTGGGTTTGAGTCAATATGGCTCTTACAATTTAGCTAGGTTAGGATGGTCTCCTGCTCGAATTTTAGCTTTTTACTATCCTGGGACAAAGCTTGAAACCTTGAATGATTCGATTATTTTCTACCAAGAAGATAAGTAGTCGGTGCGCTCAATTGTTACTTATTACTTATGTACGGGCGCAAGGCTTGGGCTCTTAGCTAACTATGAACCCCAGCAAGATGCGATCGCGAACTCAATTGAAAATCCCTCGATCCTAAATGCTAAATGCTTCTCTACTTTTTCTCGATCACCTTTTAATTTGATAGCAACAGCCAAAAAACTAACACAGCCCCAAAATTGTTTAATCAAGCTTAAATCTTCACTAACGACATAACAAATTTAGTTTGTTGGAGGCTTACGTCAATAAGATAGTTAACATGACAGAAAAACCACACTCTTTAATCAAAGTCTCAGAGATTAATGGAATGAATGAGATCGAGTTTCACCATCCACTCAATCCCAATTCAGAAATATATCTACGTAATCAAGGAGTAGGAGAAGAAAAGCGAAATGTATAAGTTAATTGGCGAACGCATAATTACTGGAATCGCCTGTTAAAAAAGGAAAACAGTTTAAAGTATCAGATCGTGAACATTGAAACCAATAAAGCTGTTGTCAGGCAATTTATTGAGGCTATCAATCAACAAGACTTTCTACGGCTTGACGCTTTTGTTTCATCTGAGGTAGTCCGTCACGGTGCGCCACCAGCTAAATATCTCAAAGGACTTACTAAACTTCAAGAGTTTTTACGAGGCGAGTTGGCAATCTTTCCCGATGCCTATGAAACTATCCATTTTCTGATTGGTGAAGGTGAAATGGTTGCAGCTTACTTAGGCTTTCATGGAACTCAAACAGGGAACCTTGGCTCTTTTCCCCCTTCTGGGAAGACACTGGAAACTGATTTTATGTGCATCTTTCGTCTTGAGAATAGCAAAATCTCGGAAATATGGGCTTTATGGGATCGCCTAGATGCACTTAATCTATTAGGTCATCTTTTGATTGATGAGTCTAGACAAATTTAAGGGTTGTCGGGCTTTTTGAAAATTTGAGTAGCTATAGCTATCCACATTATGAATTATGAACGATCAAATTTTAATCAGACCCTTAATACCTTCTGATGCAGAAACTTTCATTAAGCTGCGTCATGAAGCCCTAGAAAAAGAACCATTGATGTTTGCTGCTTCTGTGGAAGATGACCTGGCTCTTTCTCTATCATTTGTTCGGCAGGCACTTGAAGACACCGATAAATCTATAACCTTCGGTGCATTTCTCACAGAATTAATTGGAGTGGTTGGTATCTATCGTGAGAGTAGTTTGAAAGCTTTACATAAGGCGCGATTATGGGGTTTTTATGTTTCTCCTGTTTACCGAGATATAGGAGTTGGAGGAAAGTTATTATCCTCAGCTATCAAATATACTCGCAATCTTAATGGAGTACGCCAAATTCATTTGAGTGTACATAAATGCGCTGCACCAGCACTGCACCTCTATGAAAAGTTGGGATTTCAAACCTGGGGCATCGAACCGAATGCTTTATTTTATGATGGAGAGTTTATGACAGCACATCATATGTTGCTAGAGGTTTAGAGAGTCCTTTTACCCGTAAGTTTTGCGGATGCTTAGTCCTCATGGGAGTCTGTCTTCGGTATTAGCTTAATTAGAAATAGTTATAGGAAATCAAATGATGAAATGGCTTAATGAACCTCCCAATTGGAAGATTCAAAATAACACAATTGAAGTCACCTCAACTCAGAATACAGATTTTTGGCGCAAGACTTGCTACGGATATATTAGAGATAGTGGGCATTTTTATTATCAACGTTTAACAGGTGACTTTGTAGCGGAAGTAAAAGTTAGTGGTAAATACCAAGATTTATACGACCAAGCAGGGTTAATGGTACGTTTGGATGAGACAAACTGGCTAAAATGCGGTATTGAATTAGTTGAGGGAATGCAACAAATCAGTGCTGTAGTTACCCGCGATTACTCTGATTGGTCTATCGTGCGGATACCAGATAATCCTGCTTCGATTTGGATGCAAATAACTCGTAAAGGTTCCGCTATGGAAATATATTACTCTCTAGACCACCAGCAATACACCATGCTGAGAATGGCTTATTTGACTTTAGCTGAAACGGTGGACGTGGGAATAATGTGTGCCTCACCAGAGGGAGAAGGCTTTGTGACTGTTTTTGAAGAATTTAGTATTCAATCTTGCTGATAGCCCATCTCAGTATGAACTACATCGTCCCAAATCAAAGATTTGGAAAGAGTTTCTGACGCTTCAACGCCCCAACTTTTCTCATGCTTCCGCACGAGACAGAGGTTAAGGAGAATGCGTGTCAGAACAGCCATGTTCATAGGAGAAAATTTTTAAAATGAGGATCGTGTTGTGAAGAAATACTATCTTACTCCTGCAACTTTGCCAGATTGGAGTGACTATTTCTCCCAAGTAGCTGTAATTGAAAAAAATGGAATCAAAACTATCTACGTAGCTGGGCAAGTTGGAGTTGATCGTCACAAGAATTTAGTTGGGAATGGTGAATTGCGAGATCAACTACAACAAACCTTCAGTAATCTTCAAACTGCTTTGGAAAGTGTTGATGCTTCCATGGCAAATATTGTCAAAATGAATATCTACGTGGTGAATTATCATCCCTCAGATGCAGAAGCGATTGGAGAAGTTATACGACAACACTTTAGGATGGGTCAACTTCCAGCAATGTCTTTGATTGGTGTACAAGCTCTAGCAGAAGAGAGATTTCTCGTAGAAGTCGATGCTGAAGCTGTAGTAAATTGTGATTGATACCTCGTAGCTTTATCTAATATTTGAGCGATTGCCAAACTCAAAATATGAGTAGTTTGTCCTGATGATTTGTTTTCTAGATTGATAGTTATTTGACCTTTATCTTTGAGGTTGCCTTCGCTATCGCAGTAAGCCCAGGCAATATTATCGGCATTTAGATCGATACCAATTGCGCCATTGGCTTTGAGCAAAAAGTTTCAAACTTTGAGCTAAAGAAGGTTACAGATAGATTAATCTTCTTCTGTCACTAATAAATATTATCTGACCTCCTACCTAGACTCTGACCCTTAGCAACTAAGCAATTTCGCCAGAATAGCTTGATAGTTGTGTGACTAATTCTTCTAAACTCGTTGCTGGTTCAAGACAAGAGGTATCTTTACAGGTTAATCCTACTGCTCCTTCTGGTAAATCGCTGACTATGCGATAGACAGTAGGAGGAAAATATTGAGTAATCAAATGCTGGAATGTTTCTTCTGTTGTTTTGACCAAGTTACCGTTAAGTAGCCAATCTAGAGCCGTAAAGAGAGTGGGACAAGCTTGTGGCGATCGCTTTATAATAGTCGCAAAAGCTTCTAATCCTGTTTCTGCTTTCTGGCGATAGTCTAAATTGTCTGTGAGGAGAGACAATCTGATGAGATTGGCGATCGCAATTCCATTAGCTGAAGGAATCGCACTATCCATATAGGCTCTTTCTCTAACGAGTAAATCTTGTCCTGTTTCTAGGGAGTTATTGTAGTAACCACCAGTCTCTTCACTCCAAAGACGGCGGTCAAATTCTTGTTGTATTTTAATAGCATCTGTTAACCATTGATGCTCTGTGGGACAGACAGTATGTAAGTCTAGTAAGGCTTTAATAAATAAGGCGTAGTCTTCTGATTGAGCGGATACTGTTACCTGACCATCATAATTTAAGCGATGTAATGTATCATTTTGCAGTTGATGTTCCAAGATAAATTTAGCTGCTTTTGTTGCTAATTCTAAAGCTTTGCTGTCTCCTGTTACTCCATGGACTTTAGCTAAACCCGAAATAACTAGACTATTCCAGGCGGTAATCATTTTAGTATCAGTAACGGGGGGAATGCGTCCTTTCCAGATATTGCTTTGAGCTTCTTGCTGATTTTTTGCTGGAGCAAAGGTTTTTAACTCTTGAGAATTGTCACCATAGCGAACTACAAATAACTTATCTAAAATCTTTTCTAAACTGTCGGATAATTCTTCATCGTTTAATCTTTGCAAAACATTGTAGCCTTCAAAGTTTCCTGGGACAGTAACAGTAAAGTCTGCTTGTAATTGTGCTAACTCTTCTGGAGTTAAGAGATTTTGTAATTCTTGATGACTCCAAACATAAAACAATCCTTCTTCTGGTTCAACAGCATCAACAGTAGCAAAACTATCTGCATCTTGAGCAGCATAAAAATAGCCTTGAGGCGATCGCATTTCTCTAGCTAACCAGCTTACTGTGAGGTTGATAGCTCTAGTAATTGCTGGCTTCATCCCCTCTTTACTGACTAAATTCGCCAAATATTCTAAAATTTGCCCATTATCGTAGAGCATTTTTTCAAAATGGGGAACAGTCCAAGTACTATCTACGGTATAGCGATGAAATCCCCCTGCTACCTGGTCAAAAATTCCCCCCAAAACTAAATCCTGTCCTCTTTGACTCGATAGTTGCTCGGGGTTATACTGAAATTCTCCAGATATTCTGCTACCTTGTAAAACCAAATTAGCGTAGGGAATCATGGGAAAACTCGGGCGACTCATATCACTGGGAGCGATCACACTGGTATTAGTTTCAATTCCTTTAGTGAGTAACTCTGGTGTTAATGATTCCCAATCAGTTGTGGGAAAAGTAGCAGATTGTTGTAGATGATGGAAAATTTCTTGTTTAAAGTTCTGTAGTTTCTCCTTTTCCACATCATAAAAGCGACGTATCGCTTGTAAAATATCGAGAAAGCCTGGACGATTGTAACGAGGTTCAACAGAAAAATACGTCCCTCCATAAAAAGGTACTAAATCCCCAGGAGTTAAAAAGATGTTGAGTGGCCAACCACCTTGCCCTACCATTACCTGTAGAGCTTGCATATAGATACTATCTATATCTGGTCTTTCTTCTCGGTCAACTTTGATCGCCACAAAATTCTGATTTAGATAATTGGCGATCGCCGTATCCGAAAAAGCTTCACCTTCCATCACGGTACACCAGTGACAACTAGAATAACCAATAGAAAGAAAAATGGGCTTATTTTCTTGTTTGGCTTTACTTAAAGCTTCATCCCCCCAATACCACCAATCTATCGGATTATTCGCGTGTTTTTTCAAATAAAGACTTGGTGAATTTATCAGATGATTGACCATATTTTGCGAAAGACTTGTTTGACCATTTGCTTGTTATTGTAGTTATGTCTTGGATCAAAACTCAATTATCACTTTTAGTTCTTACCATCTCTTGGGAGATCTGTACTCAAACCGCATTAGCCTTACCGCCACCAGAAGACATCCCAGAAGAAGTATTACGCACAGAAATTATTTGGGAAGGGCGATCACCTATTACGGGAAAATCCCTCAATGCTACAGAATACGCCGAAATTCAAGCCCGTTTAAAAGAGAGTCGATTTTCTCCTCAAGTTTCTTCTGAGATTCAAGAGTTAATCTTCTTATTACAATTACGAAAATTGTTCAAAACCCTGATACCCTTCTACTAACAGAAATTTATAACTTTTTCTGGAAGTTAAGTTCATATTTGACCGAAAAATAGTTAAAGTATGTATAAAAATATTTGCAATCGTTAACAAAATTCAAAATTTTTTTGCTAATAAACCCCTTAATACTGGTAATTTAATGTCTTTAACTCTTGCACCGGAACAAGTTAATCAAATTGTTAATAACCTACATCAAAATCCCTTTGAGATTTTAGGATGTCATCCAGCAGAAGAAAATGGTAAGGTTAAAAGCTGGATTGTCCGTGCCTATCTTCCCAATGCTAGTTCTGCTTGGGTGGTATGTCCTGAAGAACGTACCGAATACCCGATGCAGTCGCTACACCATCCTAACTTTTTTGTCTGCACTATTGAAACAGCAGAACTGAATAACTATCAACTACGCATCAAACAAGGGGATATCGAAAAAGTAATTTACGACCCCTATGCTTTTAACTCCCCTTTACTAACCGACTTTGACATTCACCTATTTGCAGAAGGGAATCACCATCGCATATACGAAAAGCTAGGAGCGCACCTCACAAAAGTTGATGGAGTACAAGGAGTTTATTTTGCAGTTTGGGCTCCCAATGCTCGCAATGTTTCCATTCTTGGTGATTTTAACCAATGGGATGGAAGACAGCACCAGATGGGTCAACGGGAGAATGGTATCTGGGAACTATTCATTCCTGAATTGAAAGTTGGTGATGCTTACAAATACGAGGTCAAAAATTGGGAAGGACATATCTATGAAAAATCCGACCCCTATGGTTTCCAGCAAGAAGTCAGACCCAAAACCGCCTCTATTGTTGCTGATTTAGATACTTATCAGTGGCATGATGATGAGTGGATGGAAAAACGTCGTAACACAGAGCCACTCAGTCAACCAGTTTCAGTATATGAACTCCATCTAGGCTCTTGGATGCACGGCTCTTCTGATGAAAAAACTCGGCTCTTATCAGGAGAAGTTGAACCTACTCCTGTCTCAGAGTGGAAACCAGAAGCCAGATTTTTAAGTTACTACGAATTAGCAGATAAATTAATTCCTTATGTTAAAGAATTAGGTTATACCCACATCGAGCTACTTCCTATTGCAGAACATCCCTTTGATGGTTCTTGGGGTTATCAAGTTACAGGTTATTATGCTGCTACATCCCGTTATGGTAGCCCTGAAGACTTGATGTACTTTGTGGATAAATGCCATGAAAACGGTATTGGGGTAGTTGTTGACTGGGTACCAGGACATTTCCCCAAAGATGGTCACGGTTTAGCTTTCTTTGATGGGACTCATCTCTATGAACACGCTGACCCTCGTAAAGGAGAACATAAAGAATGGGGTACATTAGTTTTTAACTACAATCGTAACGAAGTTCGTAACTTCTTGGTAGCTAACGCGCTATTTTGGTTCGATAAGTACCACATTGACGGAATTCGTGTTGATGCTGTCGCTTCTATGCTCTATCTCAACTATGCAAGGAAAGATGGAGAATGGGTTGCTAATGAATATGGTGGTTGTGAAAATCTAGAAGCTGCGGATTTCTTGCGTCAGGTTAACAGTCTGTTGTTTAGTTATTTCCCTGGAGTTCTCTCTATTGCAGAAGAATCTACCGCTTGGCCAATGGTATCATGGCCCACTTATACAGGTGGTTTAGGGTTTAACCTCAAGTGGAACATGGGTTGGATGCACGATATGCTGGATTACTTCAGTATGGATCCTTGGTTTCGTCAGTTCCACCAAAATAATATTACCTTTAGTATGTGGTATCACCACAGCGAAAATTATATGTTGGCACTATCCCATGATGAGGTAGTTCACGGTAAGAGCAATATTATCGGGAAAGTACCAGGGGATGAATGGCAAAAATTTGCTAACGTGCGCTGTTTGTTTAGCTATATGTTCGCTCATCCAGGTAAAAAGACCATGTTCATGAGTATGGAATTTGGTCAATGGAGTGAGTGGAATGTGTGGGCAGATTTAGAATGGCACTTATTACAATATGATTATCATCAAAAACTGAAAGGGTTTTTCGCTGATTTAAACGCACTGTATAAGAGTCAACCTGCATTGTATGATCGCGATTTTGAAGAACCTGGTTTTGAATGGATCGACTGTAGCGATAATCGTCATAGTGTAGTTTCTTTCATTCGTCGCAGTCAAAACCCCAACGAGTTTTTAATTGTGGTGTGTAACTTTACACCTCAACCCCATAGCCACTATCGCATTGGTGTTCCAGAAGCAGGATATTACACCGAATTATTTAACAGTGATGCGAGAAAATACGGTGGTAGCAATATGGGGAACTTAGGGGGTAAATGGACTGATGAATGGTCTTTCCACAATTTACCCTATTCCTTAGACCTCTGTTTACCCCCTTTAGGGATATTAATGTTTAAGTTGGATCGAGTTAAAACTACTCAAGCAATGGGAAAATCTTAGGTAATATCTGAAGCATCAAAATTTTAAGAGCGATCACCTGAACTAATAAGAGTAGGCGATCGCATTATTTGTTTTGTTAGTGAAATAATTACTAAGTAGCTTCACTTTATTAAACACAAAATAGATGATGTTTGTAGTTTTGGCTTTAGCCATTACTCTGCAAGGATTGAGTAACCCTGAAGGGTTGACTACAAACTTTATTTTATTTAGGTGGAGCTACTTATTGACAGGAATTACGATCAATTACATAGACTTTGAAAGCCCAATCTAGTACCGACTCCGAACAGGATATCGCCTGCAAATAATGTTTCCAATCAGAAGATAGTTTCAAATATTTGAATCTTATTAGGTAAAAATAATAATGAAGTTTATGAAGGAAATATCTACAGATTAAATAGCTTTTTAGTTGGAATTTACTACCGAAAAAAGAGCTAGCTTTGATTTGTGGAATTTCTTTAATACTTCTTTTTATATCTATATCTGTATCTAGATAGTCATTAGCAATTCTAATTAAAATATTTATTTCACTATTAAATTTAACTATAATATTTGAGTGCCAAATAGTTGGATTAAGTTGAATTTTACTTACTAGATAAGCCGTGATAATTGGCGAGCCAATACTTTTGCTACAAACCTTTAAATACTGATTCAGATTCAGAGATGGGTTGGCTTTTAACAAAGATTCATCCTTCATGGCTTTGAAGACAAGTGCGATCGTATCATACCCAATAGGATTATTGTTAGGCATCAGAGAAATCATTGCTTTTTTTATGTTAGCTAATCTAAGCTCCCTTCCAGGAGCTAGACCGACGACATCATATAAATCGTCTAGTTCAAAAACCAACAAGATTAATTGATAGATATTGCTTAAATCATTCTCACAAAGAAGAATTTGATGTTTATCTAAAATATTTTTATATAGTTTTACGTAGCTAAGAATACTATCTTTATTCATATCAAGCTAAAAACTAATGCTACACATTACTCCCCCTTTCCCCCTAGGGCTGTTTCAAAATGGGAACTTGTTAAAGATTTTGGATGATAGGGAGATAGGGTAGTGAGGAAATGGGGAAATAAAACATAATTTGCTTAAAAATAAGCCCCGATAATATGATTTCTCTTTAAGCTTGCTACAGATGATTGACGGAGGGCACCGAATGGGGGACATATCCAATCAGATAACCTCTTGTACCCAATAAGTAACTTAAAATCCCCCCTTTCCGGGCACCTGACGCGGAGATTAATATATAGCACATTGAAAGTGATTTGATATAAGTTTTTAAAACTTACTCATTTTTCTGGTTAGCTCAACTGATATTTATCAAAAGCTATTTTTACTGTCTCAACCATTGAAAACTGCAAAAATTTCGCTTATTGCCCCTGGTGACACTTTGGCTAGTTTTTCCCCAACTGGTGATATTCTCTCCTGAATTCTAAAAATTTTTCATTTAAGCAATTGTCCCAGTTGTCACCCGGATAAATCAGCCACTTATCATATCTAGGCTGATGAGCCTTACTCCATTGTTGTTTGTTTACTACTCTATCTTGCCAAAATAGTTCTATTGAATCAATTTCAGGGCTGCAAATTTGGCAAGTCTGCAATGTTTCAACCACTTCGGCTAGTTCGAGGGGTTCAATATTAGTAATATTCCCTTCATTGCTAAACTGAGGGGCAACATATTTTGGATCATAATTATCACACCATTAGAAATTAGTTACAGATGTCACAGAGAAAAACTATTTTATGCGGGTTTTAGAGTAGATTAGTTGCTTATTGACTTTTGTTAAGAAAAAAGACGTTTGTAATAAATATAATATAAATAGTAAAGGTACAACGAGGCGTTGGTGAATGGGTAATGTTATTAAGTCTAGAATGAAGATTTAAATCACTCTGGTAAAGCAATGGATTGCCCTAGATGTAAATCATCTCAAAAGAAAAAGAATGGTCTTCGTCGCGGAAAACAATCATTCAAATGCAAGAATTGTGGCTATCAGTACGTAGAAAACCCAATTTCTCGAACATATTCCACAGAAGTCAAACAACTTTGCTTAAAAATGTACCTCAATGGAATGGGGTTTAGAGCAATCGCAAGAGTTACGGAAATTGACCATACAACTATTATCAATTGGTTTAAAGAAGCAGGAGAATTATTGTCTGATGAGTCACAAGATTTGATAATGAGTAGGGATACGAAATAGATGAACTACAAACTTTCGTTGGGAATAAAAAGAACAAACTCTGGATTTGGACAATAGTTAATCACCGAAAAAAGGGGATTTTATTGTGTAATATAAGCGATCGCTCTCATCAAACTTTGGAGCCAATATGGCAAGTTATTAGATACTGAAACAGTTTTTGGTATGTGACTGATGGGTGGAAAGTCTATCCTATGTACATTCGATCTGAAGACCATCTTGTTTGTCAAACATATATGACACGAGTCGAAGGAGAAAATACTCCTTATCGACATTACTTAGCTCGTAACAATAGAAAAACTTTGTGTTACTCTAAATCAATTCTTCTTCTTATTGTTGTACTATTTAAGATTCAATACTGTACCCATTTCTCTTTAAAGCATTACGCATTCACCAAAGCCGATTTTTGAAGTTTATTAATTTTTGTAGTGTAAATGCCTTCTAAGCAGAATTTTAATGACAAAATCTAAGGTAGCTTGAGGTTAAACTAGGATTGATCACAAATCTGAAAACCAAATTAACCAGAACCCAAAACGCACTTGAATTTGATTCTTATTAGATAGAGCAATTATAAATAACAGACTATTTTTTTGAGTTTTTTTCCTTTAAACTATTTAAACTGCATAACTTGCAAAAAATAGTTGTAAAAAACTTTAGAAGAAATCGTGTAGACGAATTAGAGGTTTAGCAGCAGGAAATTCCCCAATGGTGGATTGGTATACGGAGAATTAGAAGTGATGTTAACAAAAGTAGTAGGGAGACGCTATTACATTGTCGAAAAGCTAGGCGTTGGAGGGTTTAGTCAAACCTACATTGCTAAAGACAAAAATTTACCCAATGAACCCCATTGCGTTGTCAAGCAATTTAAGCCTCAATCCACCGATCCATTCCAATTACAAACGGCGAAACGTTTATTCGCAACAGAAGCAACGGTTCTCCAAAAATTAGGAAAGCACGACCAGATTCCACAACTTCTGGCTTATATCCAGCAAGATGGTGATTTCTATTTAGTTGAAGAATTAATTGAAGGACATAATCTCTCCCAAGAATTAAGACCAGGTACACAGTTAGGTGAATCTCGTGTTATTGCTCTTTTGCAGGATATTCTACAAGTACTAAAGTTTATCCATCAAAACAATGTCATCCATCGCGATCTCAAACCTTCTAACTTGATCGTGCGTCAGTCAGATAAAAAGATAGTTTTGATTGACTTCGGAGCAGTTAAAGAAATCGCCAATATAAGTTCAATCTCTGATGATGGAGAGAATCAATCTTTTACAGTTGCTATTGGTAGTCCTGGCTATATGCCAAGCGAACAAAGCTACGGTCACCCCAACTTTAGCAGCGATATCTATGCAGCAGGAGTGATTGCCATTCAAGCTCTCACAGGGATACAGCCTATCTTAATATCAAGAGATTACAATCACGAATTCGTTTGGTGTCAACAGGCGAAGGTAAGCAATCGACTGAAAAACATCTTAAATAAAATGGTGCGCTACCATTCCGACCAGCGTTATCAGTCGGCAACTGAGGTGTTAGAAGACCTCGAAAAATTAACTAATTTTACCCCTGCACTATCTCGGACACGGCAGACTATCAAAGAGAAAAAGTCAACACCGCGATTAGACCCGCTTCCTAGCCGGAAGCCTCTCTCGCGGTCAATATCTCTGCTAGAAATGGAAGAAAAATTTGACTGCTTAGAGTCAAAAAATAACAGACAAAGAAAACAAAATAATCTGCTAGAAATGGAAGAAAAATTTGACTCTAAGCAGTCAAAAAATAACAGACAAAGAAAACAAAATAATCTGCTAGAAATGGAAGAAAAATTTGACTCTAAGCAGTCAAAAAATAAGCAGGTAGAGGAACAAATAACACATGTAATACAGCCTAATATCTCAAAAAAAATTCTTCTACATAAACTACAATTCGATCTCTGAGATATAGGTTAAAAAACCAGATATTTAAATATTTATAACTACTTCATAAATATTAAAAATTTGTAACTATTATTATCAGAGTCATGAAAACCAAAAATAAACCGAATACAAAAGTCATAGTTGAAGCAGATATAATCCTGGACTTCGTCAATACTAGGGAGCCATTTAAAGCAGAGTCTAAAGCTCTCTTGGAATTACTCAATAGACATGAAATAGAAGGATATATAACGGAATCGATAGTAAGAGAAGTTCTGCAAAAGGCCAGAGAATTCCACAAAGAAAATTATATATACATGGAGGATCCAGCAAAGTTTAATGAATTCTTAGAAGGAATTGAATTGGCAATTAAAGAAACCTTTCAAGAATGCTTAAAAACTAGCATTCCCAATTGTATACGGGAAAAAAGAATCAATACAGTTATTACTCGAAACCCTGATTGGATAGAGAGATTTCCAGAACTTAGAGCTCAAGAGGTTCGCGTCCTGCCAGCACGCCGTTTTTTAAATGATTATAGTTTAAAAAAACTAACAAAAATACTTTATTTGTTTTCTTTATCTGCACTGGCACTAATTATACTACTAACTTTTTATTTCTGGAATTCGTTAAAAGCAAAACGTGCAGAGGAACGGGCTTATAAGACCTGTAGCAATCTACCTGAAAATAATAGAGAAATATCTAACTATTGGAAATTAGGTTTATCTTGTTTAGCAATAGGAAAACACCAAGAAAAGGATAGAGAACTAATTTTAAAAAGGGGACTAGACGCATTTCAAAGGGTAAATAATAACGATAAGAATAATCCACAAACTATCTTTTATGAAGGTCTCACTCAAGAGCTTCTTAAAGACTATGAAGAGGCCGACCGCCTGTATAAAAAGACCATTGCATTGTATCGAGATCGCGATCTAGGAGAGAAAGACGTTGAGATATTAGTTGAAATAGGTAACTATCTAGTTACACAGGGACAAGATGAAGCAGCACTAATAATCTACCAAAAGGTGCTAGAGCAATTTCCCCAAAATAGCCCTGCTTTATTAGGAGTTGGAACTGCATACTTTAAACTAAACAAAAATCTTGAAGAAGCTTTTAATGCATACGATATAGCCCTAAAAAATCTTAAATCTCGTGATGCTGAGGCGGGTGAATATCAACAGCAATTAAAGGAGAACCTAGCAGAAGCTTACTATAATATTGGTGCCTTGCTCGTCAAAAAAGGCGATTATTCAAGAGCGATAGAATCCTTTGGTTCAGGAATAAGCTACAGTGAAACAAAAATGAAATATTACCTAGAAAGAGGTAAATTTTTCGCACTCATTTTAGATGAACAGTATCGAGAGGCTATACACTTTTTAGATTATTTTGCAGATAGTGAAAAAATCAAACAAGAACAAGAGCTTTTTCTATTTGGACTCGGTATCGCCAATTTTGCCCTAGAAAAATATCACAAAGCAGCTCTGAGCTTTAGAGAGGCAAAAAATTATCCCCATGCTTCCGAATATTTAAAAAAAGCCAAAGACTGTTCCCACTCGCCCCAGTCTTGTAAAAATTGGAAGCTAAAAAACGATACGAGCCTAGAACAAGAACTTCAAGAGATATTTCCACCTTTCATAATTCATTATTACCAGACAAATTCCCTTTTACAGATCGACCACCACAAATATCATCTAAAGCATGATAGAAACCCTATTTTTGATCGAATAATAACAGAATAGTAGTAATACCAATTCTCCAAGGTCTGAGGGCTATGAAACTTATACAGATTATGGTAAGCGCGGGGCTGTCACCCCGCCAGATTAAATCCCATGACTTTTGCCAATTACCCAATGACGACGGAAAAAACGCGCCAAAGCTGATTCTTCTAATGATAGATAAATTGGTCTGCCGTGGGGACAAGTCCTGGGGTTACGGGTATTTTGCCACTGATTTAATAAGTTTTGCATCTGGGTTATATTTAGAGGTGTACCGTTGCGAATTGCACTGCGACAAGCTGTGGCGACTTGAGCAGTTTGTAAATCTCCTCCCCAACTAAGTTCTAGTAAAGCATCCTGACAGTCGGCTCTTTCTGATAATATTGCTGGAGCGTTTCTCACTATCCATAATTCTTCACCAAAAGACTCGATCGCCATTCCAATTCTTTCTAGTTGTTCTAGTTGGGAGGAGCTAAGATTCTTGAGGGTAATGGGATTTTCTAAAGGGACAGTTTGCCAATCATCTTGGAGTTGTTCGTATAATACTCTTTCATGGGCAATATGTTGTTCTATTAACCATAATCCGTGGGAGTGTTCCGCCACAATATAAGTCTGGTTAACTTGAGCTACGGCTTTTAATTCCAAGATAGGAAAGGGATTATTTTTGTGAGTAGGAGTATCAGTATCAGAATTGCTTAAGTTATATTTTCCTTCAGGTTCGGCTGCTTTGAGAACTTGACTGATACGGCGATCGCCTATGTGGGAAACAACACTATCTTTATTCAGTCTTAGTGCTTGCTCAATTCCTTGACTTACTTGCTGTTGCCAAAATTCGAGATGATGTAGATATATTTCCGCTTTTGCTGGATGACGATTCCAATCTACATCAGAAGGATTAGTGTGGAGGTGGAGAAATGCTACAGGATAGCGATCGCGTGGTAAAGTCCGCGCCATACCTGAGATGATAATCTGTTCTAATTGAGGAGAACGAATCACCCGATTATTAACTGCAACTTTAATCCAATCTGGTTTATAACGGTGACAGCGATCTGGTAAACCCAAGACTAACTCTAGTACTTCTGAGGGTTGATTAGTTTCGGTTTCAGGGGGAGATACCTTGAGTGTCAGATAAGCCAAATCATGAACATTAACTTTTTTCAAGATTTGGGGCAAAATCTGTTGAGGAGTATTGCTCGGGCTAAAGTGAAACCAAGGACTGTCATTTTTTTTTACTAACCAAGTAATTTGAGGATGACACAGGGCGATATGTTGAATAACTCTTTGAACCTTTTTTAGCTGTTGCGCTACAGAAGGTAAACCTTTACGGCGTACTGGTAATTGACCAAAAAGATTAGAAACTGTCACTACTGTCCCAGATGCGATCGCCATTGGTTCTTCTAAAACAGGTTTTCCCTGTTGATAATTGACGCGCCATCCCACATCATCTAAATATCCCTGACGACGACTACAGATTTCTAACTGGGATACCTGGGCGATACTATGTAAGGCTTCTCCTCTAAATCCGAGACTGGTAATATGCCATAAATCCTGATTGGTACTAATTTTACTAGTACTGTGGGGAGAAGCACATAATCTCAAGTCTTCTAAAGACATTCCCAGACCATTATCCGCTACTGTAACTTGCCATAATTCAGGATATAGACCAATAGTAATTCTGGTTGCTCCCGCATCCAGCGCATTTTCTACCAATTCCCGCACCACAGCAGCTAAAGAATCAATTACTTCTCCAGCAGCAATTAGGTCAATTATTTCTGGCGGTAGAGTTTTAATGGTAGAAGCCATACAATAAGATAGCAAGTAACAAGTCAGAATTCAGAATTCAGAATTCAGAATTCTGAATTCAACCATCAACTTTTCAACAAGAGCGTTCATAGCGCAAGAGGGTAATTAGCCATCAACAACTAACCACTAACTACTAACTACTAACAATCAACTTTTCATCAATTAGCAATTATAGATTGTTTGGTTCTTTAGAATATTGTTGAGCAATTTCCCAAGCAGTATTAATTAATTGCATAGCCTGTTCTGAACCTTCTAGATCGGGGTGGTGTTTGCGACTCATTTGACGATAGGAAGAACGTCCAAAAGCAATAAAAGCGACGGAACACCAAATAAGATCGAGTCCATCTACAATCAAGTTTTGGTAAGTGTGATATTCCTCCAGATAACCAGCTACTAACTTTTGATAGAGTTTTTCTGCATTAGGTAATGCTGATTTAATGTGATCGATATCTAGATTATATTGCTCTACTTCTTCATTATCTTCTGAATCCTGATTTTGGGTATTTAAACCTTCAAAATGATGCTCGGAGTTAATATCTTCTGCACTGATAGTGGCGATCGAAGAGTATAAAGTCTCTAATAAATCTTGATTATCTTTAAATTCTAGTTGTAAAGTCTTATATTCTTCGGATAATGCTGCAATTTTTTCCAATTTTTTTAATGTGTTGTTTAAATCTTCTGATTGGCTACATAGTTCTATAGCCTCTTGATCTAATTCACTTTGACGCTGATACTGCTGCTGAAGTTCAGATTTTAGGTTCTTAAGTTCAGCTTCTAATCGTTGTATATTACTCGCGGTCGCAGCTTGTTCTTCTTGATTAATTTTTTCTTTAGTATCAATTTCTTGTAGTTGATATTTAATGTGATTGACTGCTTGAATAAGATTCATTTACCTAATAATTTTAATTAAATAGTACATACTTCCATTTATTATTCATTATCGAGGCTGGTGTGTGACAATATTAAGATAAAATTCTACTTTTTGAGCCTAGTTGAGTTTTTTGTCACCGAAATGGGAATCATTGGTGTATCTGATGTTGGGGTATTAATTTACGTAGAAGTATGCAGAATGGCAATTCAGCAACCATTAGCTTATCTGGTAAAGAAATTTATCAAAAAATTCATCACAATATTTCTGGCGTTGTCAAAGGACAATCTGTAGCAATTAGAAGTTTGCTCGCAGCCTTTGCTAGTGGGGGTCATGTTCTATTAGATGACTATCCAGGGACTGGTAAAACTACCCTAGCTAAAGCTTTAGCACTATCTATTGATGGGAAGTTCAAAAGGATTCAATTTACCCCAGACTTATTACCATCAGACATTTTAGGCATTTCTATTTTTGATCAAAATGATCGCTCTTTTCGCTTTCATGAAGGACCGATCTTTGCCAATATCGTTTTAGTAGATGAAATTAATCGCGCTTCTCCTCGTACCCAATCTGCTTTACTAGAAGCTATGGCAGAATCTCAAGTTAGTATTGATGGTCAAATTAGAAAGCTGGAAGATTTATTTTTTACTATTGCAACCCAAAACCCTGTAGGTTCTCATGGGACTTATCCTCTTCCCGAAGCACAAATGGATCGCTTTGCTCTTAAATTTAGCTTGGGATATATCTCCCCAGAAGAAGAAGTGAAAATTCTCTCTGCTCAAATGGAAGGACACCCCATAGAGAAGATTAAGCCCTGTGTTTCTTTAGAAGATGCGATCGCTCTAAAAGCCCAAACCAGTAAAATTAGAGTGGCAGAAGATATGAAACGCTACGTTATAGAAATTATCAACGCCACTCGTTCCGCACCAGGAGTACAATTGGGAGCAAGTCCCAGAGGCTCTCTAGCTCTGATGAAAGTCGCTCAAGCTCTAGCTTTATTTGATGGTTCAGCTTTTGTCACCCCCGAACATATCCAAGAATTAGCCGTATCTGCGATCGCTCATCGTCTGCTTTTAGAACCCCAAGCACGTTTTGCAGGAATTACCGCAGAAGGAGTTGTAGAGGAAATTTTACAATCTATCCCTGCTCCCGCTTAAAACACAAGTAGCAAGTAATAAAGGATGAAGGATGAAGGATGAATCAGTTATCAGTAATCAGTTATCAGTAATCAGTTATCATCAACCACCCCCAATTCCCCAATTCCCCACACCCCTGACCCCTGACCTGGAGACCTCTGACCCCCATTCCCTATTCCCTATTCCCATAGATAAGATAAAATTGTAAATCTGACATTGTCAGGGAAAGTTACCCCTACTGCTTAAAAAATAATCACAACTATGCACAACTTTCTACCTATTGCTTATTTTGAAAATCAGTTTGTTCCTTTTGCAGAAGCCAAGATTTCTATAGCCACCCACGCGCTACATTATGGCACAGGAGCTTTTGGCGGAATGCGCGGAATTCCCAACCCTGAAAACCCACAAGAAATACTATTATTTAGGTTAGACCGCCACAGTCACAGATTAAGTAGTAGTGCTAAGTTCCTCAATTACGACTTACCTACTGATAAAATTCAACAAGTAATTATTGATTTCGTTCAGAAAAATAAACCAGATAAATCTTTTTATATTCGTCCTTTTATTTATACTTCTGACCTCGGTATTGCTCCCAGATTACATAAGATAAAAAAAGACTTTTTCGTCTATGGATTAGAGTTAGGAGATTATCTACCTCCTGATGGTATTAGTTGTCGTATTAGTTCTTGGTATCGTCAAGAAGACCGCAGTCTTCCCCTGAGAGGTAAAGTTAGTGGAGCTTATATTACTTCTTCTTTAGCAAAAACTGAAGCCGTAGAATCAGGCTTTGATGAAGCGATATTAATGAATTCTCAAGGTAAAATTTGTGAAGCATCAGGAATGAATATTTTTATCGTGCGTAATGGTAAATTAATTACTCCTGGTTTTGAGCAAGATATCCTTGAAGGTATCACGAGAGACAGCATAATTACTATTGCTAAAGATTTCGGCATTGAAGTTATTGAGCGTCCTATAGACAAAACAGAATTATTGATTGCAGACGAAGTATTTTTAAGTGGTACTGCTGCTAAAATTACTCCTGTTAAACGCATCGAAAACTATCATCTTTCTCCCAAGCACCCAATCACTGATAAATTGAAGCAACAGTTAACAGCAATTACCGAAAAGAGAAATAAAAAATATCAAGATTGGGTCTATACAATTAAGATTTAAAACTAATTATAGCTAGTACTTAAGCTTATGGAAATTCAGCGTTTTAACGATCCTAAGCTTTATTACCAAACAATTGAAGCTTATTTACTTCAGGAAGAAGCTGTCCACTGTATGATGTTAGGGATTAGCAAGAGTTTAATGGAATATCCCGATTATTATGATACAGTACCTTATTTAGTGGCGATCGCGGACAAGGATCGGGTTGTGGCTACTGCCATTAAAACTCCTAATTATAAGTTATTATTGTCTCGCTGTTCTCAATCTGAAGCTATAGTGAAAATTGCCAGAGATTTAGCCTTTGATGAGCAATATTTATCAGGGGTAATTGCATCTGAGCCAGAAGCTACAATTTTTGCACAAGCCTGGTATTCTCTAAGAGCAGCATCTTATCGACAGGCTTTTGCATTGAGAATACATCAACTAGAAAAAGTTGAGTCACTTATACAAGCTTCTGGTTATTTGCGACAAGCTAGAGCCAGCGATCGCACTTTATTAACTAGTTGGATTCAAGACTTTGAGCGAGAAGCTTTGGGAGACAATAAACCTCAATCAGATAGCGTTCGCTGGTTGGCTCTAAAACTCCAACAAGGCAATATCTATATTTGGGAAGATAACATTGCTGTTTCGATGGTAGCTTATGGCGGTGCAACTCCCAATGGCATTAGAATTAATGCGGTTTATACTCCTCCAGAATACAGACAGAAAGGTTATGCAACTTCTTGCGTGGCTGCTATGAGTCAGAAATTACTGGAGCAAGGCTACCAATACTGTTTTTTATACACAGATATTAGTAATCCTACTTCTAATAGTATCTATCAAAAGATTGGCTATCAGCCTGTGTGCGATATAACTGATTATTCATTATTTTGTTCCTAATGGGATCGAGGATCGAGGATGAAGGATTGGTGATTGGTGATTGGTGATTGGTGATTGATGAAAAGCTAATTACTTACTACTTATTCCACGACTCTCCCTCTCTCCCCAGTCCCCTGACCCGGTGACTCCTGACCTCATCCCTCAATCCTCATTCCTCTCACCGAAGGTGCGCGTTCGGTGAAGGGCGACGAAGTCTAGCGACCCCTCATAATTCATCCCTATTGCCTATCTCAACTATCTAATTAATTTTGCACAACTACTTATAAAGATGCGTGTTTTTGTTACAGGAAGTACAGGTTTTGTCGGTGCAAATCTGGTGCGATTATTATTGCAGCAAGGGTATAAAGTGAGGGTATTAGTGCGCCCTAGTAGTTGTCTATCCAATATCAAATCTTTAGATGTAGAGATTGTACAGGGAGACTTAAACGATCGCCATTTGTCACAATCAATGAAAGGCTGTCAAGCATTGTTTCATGTTGCTGCTCACTATTCCCTATGGCAATCTGACAAAAAATTACTTTATCTCAATAATGTTTTAGGCACAAGAAATGTTTTAGCTTGCGCTCGTCGTGCTGGAGTTGAGCGCACTGTTTATACTAGCTCTGTAGCTGCTATTGGAGTGGGAAAAAATGGCATACCTGTAAACGAAACTCATCAAAGCCCAGTAGAAAAACTGATAGGGAATTATAAAAAATCTAAGTATTACGCTGAACAAGAAGCTATTAAAGCCATAAAACAGGGGCAAGATATAGTTATTGTTAACCCTAGTACTCCTATCGGAGAATGGGACATTAAACCGACTCCTACCGGTGAGATTATTTTACGCTTCTTGAGAAGACAAATGCCTTTTTATCTGGATACTGGCTTAAATTTGATTGATGTGAAGGATGTGGCTTGGGGACACTTGTTAGCTTTAGAAAAAGGACATACTGGCGATCGCTATATTCTGGGAAATCAAAATCTTAGCCTTAAACAAATACTAGATAAACTCGCTGCAATTACTGGTTTAGCTGCACCTCGTTACACTATCCCTTATTTCATACCCTATACTGTAGCTTGGATTGAAGAGAAAATTCTGGCACCTCTGGGGCGAAAACCTACTGTCGCTCTTGACGGGGTGCGTATGGCACAACAAAAAATGTATTATGATTGCGCTAAAGCTGTTACTTATTTAGGTTTACCTCAATCTTCTATCGAGCGAGCTTTAGAAAAGAGTGTTAATTGGTTTCGCCACTGATATCTTCCCACCCTAACTTATTACCCTTATTTTCCCCACACCCTACACCCTGACACAATCCAAGTCTCTCGCTATTGACAAATCACTTGGTTTAACCGCGCTGCAAAAGATAATAGATAGATTATGAAACAAGAGACAGACATTGATTTTAATTTATGATAAGTAGTGAGACTTATTTTCTTGTGTTCAGTCAATCAAAGCCAACAATGATCTGCAAATTCAACAGTTTACTCTCTCTCTGTCCCCGAAACCCACGCTTCTTCGTCAACCTTAACCCATCAACTAAAAGTTGAACCTTTAGTCAGCCCTTGCTTTTGAGAAATAATAAGGAGAAAAACTTTTGATACAAGCAACCTTACATCAGTTAAGAGTATTTGAAACAGTCGCCCGTCATGGTAGTTTCACCCGCGCAGCAGAGGAATTGTCCATTACTCAACCTACTGTTTCTAGTCAAGTTAAACAACTTACTAAAACTGTTGGATTACCTTTATTTGAACAAATCGGTAAAAGTCTTTATCTAACTGATGCTGGAAAAGAGTTGCTTTTAACTTGTCAAGATATCTTTGAAAAATTACAAAACTTTGAGATGAAAGTAGCTGATATCAAAGGAACAAAACAGGGACAGCTACGGTTAGCAGTAATTACTACGGCTAAGTATTTTGTGCCTCGTTTATTGGGGTCTTTTTGTCAGCAATACCCTGGAATAGATGTGGCTCTTGAAGTGACTAATCACCAAGAAATCCAACAGCGAATGTTAAACAATAAAGATGACCTTTATATTGTTAGCCAACCTTCTGAAGATATTGATTTACACTCTCAGGATTTTTTAAATAATCCTCTAGTGGTAGTAGCTAAAAAAGACCACGATTTAGCTAATAAACAAAATCTGTCAATTCAGTGCTTAAATAATCAACCTTTTATTATGCGAGAAAAAGGCTCTGGTACAAGAGTAGCTATTTTAGAGTTACTTAAAAGACATCAAGTACAGGTAAAAGTAAAATTAGAATTGGGCAGTAATGAAGCTATTAAGCAAGCGATCGCAGGTGGCTTGGGGATCTCAATATTATCAGAACACTGTTTGATTTCTGAGGGAACATCAGGAGAATTGACAGTTTTAGATGTGGAGCATTTTCCCATTCAACGCCGTTGGTATGTAGCTCATTTGGCAGGGAAAAAACTTTCAGTAATAGCTCAAACTTTTTTAGAATATTTATTAGAGGAAAGTCCGAAAATGAATTTTCCAGATTCAAGTATTTTATCCCAATTAACTAAAAGATCGATATTATAATGAGCTTAGTAGAACAGTATTTACAATCCAGAAAGGATCGAGTATTTGAAAGACTAAAGCAAGCAGATAGTTTTTGGCAAAATTTGCGCTCTGGTGAATTATCTGTACCCCAAGTCATTCACCAGAGTTCAGAAAGTTTAGGTGATTTAGATAGTGATATCCTTATTTGTGGTGGCACACTGGGTATTATTCTTGGTATAGCATTACAAAAATTAGGCTGGAAAGTAATTTTAATAGAGCGAGGAATTCTCAGAGGAAGAGCGCAAGAATGGAATATTTCTCGTCACGAGCTACATAGTTTAATAGAATTGGAGTTGTTGACAGAAACAGAGTTAGAAAATGCGATCGCAACTGAGTATAATCCTGCTAGGATAGGCTTTATGGGAGGAAAAGACATCTGGGTAAAAGATGTTTTAAATATAGGAGTCGATCCAGTCTATTTATTAGAAACACTAAAAAATAAATTTCTTTCCTGGGGAGGAGTTTTACTAGAAAATACCGCTTTTAAAACTGCTACTGTCTATGAAGATGGGGTTTCAGTAGCAACAGCAGACAAGACTCTGAAAACTCGCTTATTACTAGATGCTATGGGGCATTTTTCCCCTATTGTTAAGCAAGCCAGACAAGGAGTTAAACCCGATGCAGTATGTGTAGTAGTAGGAAGCTGCGCCCAAGGTTATGAAACAAATGACACAGGAGATTTAATTTATTCTTTCACTCCCATTATTAACCAGTGTCAGTACTTCTGGGAGGCTTTTCCCGCAAGAGATGGTAGAACAACTTATATGTTCAGTTACTTAGATGCTCATTCCTCACGCCCTACCTTACAACACTTTATGGAAGAGTATCTAAGATTATTACCAGAATATCAAAACATTGAGCTAGAGCAGTTAGATTTTGCTAGATTTCTCTTTGGTTTTTTTCCCGCTTACAGCAAAAGCCCTCTAAATTTACCCTTCAATAGAGTTCTAGCAGTAGGGGATAGCAGTGGGAGTCAATCTCCTGTTAGTTTTGGGGGTTTTGGTGCAATGATCCGTCACCTAAAACGCTTGAGTTATGGCATTGATGAAGCATTAAAAATAGATAGTCTCGCCAAAAAAGATTTAGCTTTACTACAACCATATCAGCCTAATATTTCCGTGACTTGGCTATTCCAAAAAACTATGAGTGTAGCTGTCGATCAAAAAGTTAATCCTGATCAAATTAATAATCTGATGAATGGAGTATTTCAAGTCATGGAAAAGCTAGGAGATGATGTACTTAAACCTTTCTTACAAGATGTGATTCAGTTTATTCCTCTTGCTAAAACTCTTCCCCTAGTTAATCCTAAATTTGTTTTACCTTTATTGCCCCAAATAGGAATTAATCCTCTAGTTAATTGGAGTCTCCATTATTTTAATTTGGCTTTATATAGTATGTTATACCCTATTGGTAATTTAACTCAGCCTATAGTTAAAAAACTCTCTCCCAGAAAGCAATATTACTATCACCGTTATCTAGATGCTTGGAAATACGGTTCGGGAGGAGATTATTAAAGTAGCAACTAGCAATTAGCAAGTCAGAATTTAACAATCAACAATTAACAACTAACCACTAACAATTAGCTTTTCATCAATCAACCATTAACAATTAACAATTAACAATCAACAACTAACCACTAACCACTAACCACTAACAATCAACAAAAGTGTAAGTAACTTTAATATAAAATTATATGGATTATCAAATTGCTTGGCAGAATTTTGAACAAGAAATCAATAAAGCCGATCAAGATATTAATCTAGCTAAGGCTGCTCTCTACTTTTCTCAAGCAGAGTATCCTTATTTAGATATCGAAGCCTATCTTGATAAGTTAGAACAAATAGCTGACAAAATAGAACCAAAGTTACCTTCTACCAGATATCCACTGAAAGTAATTCAAGTTATTAATCACCATCTCTATCAAGAATTAGGATTTAGAGGTAATAATGAAAATTATTACGATCCAAGAAACAGTTTTTTAAATCATGTTATAGACCGCCGTCTGGGTATTCCCATTAGTCTTGCTGTAGTATATTTAGACATAGCCAAGCGTTTAAACTTTCCGATGGTTGGTATTGGAATGCCTGGACATTTTATCATCCGCCCCGACTTTGAAGATGCAGGAATTTTTGTGGATGTTTTTAATCAAGGAGAAATTTTATTCCCTCAAGACTGCGAAGCCAAATTACAACAACTCTATCAACAACCAGTAAAGCTAAAACCTGAGTTTCTCAATTCCGTTTCCAACCGTCAAATACTCTCTAGAATGTTGCTGAATTTAAAACAAATTTATTTACATCAGCGTGACTTTTTGAGAGCGATCGCAATTATTGACGGTATGTTACTTTTATCTCCTGATAATGCCAATGAATTACGTGATCGTGGTCTATTATATTATGAATTAAATCGTTGGGAAGAATCATGTCAAGACTTAGAATCTTATCTAACAATCTTACCCAATGCTGAAGATGCACCCATGATAAAAATGCTATTAAATAAAATTAAATATTAATCAATGTATATCAGTATTGTTATTCCGACTTACAACAGATTACCAATTTTACAAAAATGTCTAATTGCTTTAGAAAATCAACAGTTTAGTAATGACATAATTAGTAAATATGAGGTTGTTTTAATAGACGATGGTTCAACAGACGGCACTTTAACTTGGCTAGCAGAAAATCAGTCACAACTACCCCATGTTAAAAGCTTCCAACAAGAGCATCAAGGAGCAGCAGCAGCCAGAAACTTAGGAATCAAAAAAGCCGAAGGTGATACTATTATTTTTATTGATAGTGACCTAGTAGTTACGGAAAACTTCTTACAAGCTCATAGTAACGCTTTAGGGAAAGGAAGAGACAAAATAGGCTGCGATCGCCTCTTTACTTATGGCGCAGTAATTAATACTTGTAACTTCGATAATCCCACTTCAGAACCTTATAAAATAACTGATTTTTCGGCTGCATATTTTGCCACAGGAAATGTGGCAATTTCTAAACACTGGCTAGAAAAAGCTGGAATGTTTGATACTCAATTTCAACTCTATGGATGGGAAGATTTAGAGTTAGGAGTAAGATTAAAAAAATTAGGACTAAAATTAATCAAATGTCCTGAAGCTGTAGGATATCATTGGCATCCTCCTTTTAATCTAGAGCAAATTCCCAACTTAATTGAGCGAGAAATCCAAAGAGGTAGAATGGGAGTAATTTTTTATCAAAAACATCCTACTTTCTCAGTTAAAATGATGATTCAGATGACTATTTTACATCGTATTTTATGGGGTGTTTTATCTTTGGGAGGGTTGCTCAACGAGAAAACAATGAAACCATTACTACAATGGTTAATTAATCGAGGTAAATCCCAACTAGCCCTAGAAATAGCTCGTATTTTTCTCAATTGGTATAATGTCCAAGGTGTTTATTGTGCTTACAAAGAATTACCAAAATCATGAATTATAGTTAACCCTAGGATCGAGCATCGCATATAATATATCTGCTACTAAATTAAACAAAACAATTAAAATTCCATAAATCAAAGTAATTGCCATAATTACAGGAGTATCACTACGATAAATTGATTCTATTAATAAAGCTCCAATACCAGGAACTCGAAATACTTGTTCTGTGACTAAAGCTCCTGTAAAAATACTAGGAATATCTAAAGCAATTAAAGTCACAATAGGAATCATCGCATTGCGTAAAATATGCTTGCTTAAAATTTCCCAACTATCTAAACCTTTAGCCAAAGCTGTTTTAACATACTCTTGCTTTAATTCTTCTAAAACTGATGAGCGAATGAAGCGCATTAAAATAGCAGACTGATATAATGCTAAGACACAAACAGGCATAATTGATTGTTTGATTTGAGCAATAAAACTCGACCAATCTTGCACTATTAAAGTACTATCGTAAATAAAAGGAAACCAATTTAACTGCACACTAAAAATAATAATTAGTAATAATCCTGTAAAGAATGGTGGAATAGAAAATCCGATAAAAGCCAAAGTTGTAATAATTTGGTCTTGAAGAGAATACCGTTTTAAAGCGGAAATAATACCTAAAGGAAACGAAATCATTAAGCCAATAATATAAGCCGAACCTACAACCCATAAAGTAGTGGGTAAACGCTGCTGTAAAAGGTCAAATACTGGACTACGACTAGTAAAAGAATAACCCATATCTCCCCTTAAAAAAGCCCACAACCATTTAAAATAACGAATATGAATTGGCTGATCTAAACCCAGAGATTTACGGATATTCTCTCTAATTTCGGCTGTGATAGCAGGGTTAGAAGCAAACTCCCCTAAAGGATCGCCAGGAGCTATTGCTAAGATAGTAAATATGATAATACTGATGACAATAAGTGTCGGAATAGAAATCAGTAACCGTTTGATTAAGTATGAAGTCACGATCCTATTTTAAAGTTGCTAGACAAAATTTGGGCGCGTTGCTCAATGGGTAATGATTTTAATTTAATCATCGATCAAAAATAATGAATTATAGCAATTTCAAAAATTACTGCTACAGATATTTCGACCCTTCTGGTGCGTCTGGTGTGTCAGTCATCAGTAGCTTGCCTTAAATCAAAATGGTATTAGTAGGGGTTTAGCATTGCCCATACCCTACATTAACTTGGCAGTTGAAACCACTGCTATACAAGTAGAGACGCGATATATCACGTCTCTACAAAAGAATTAAAAAATCCCTAACCGCATCAGTCTATTACCTAGTACCTAACATCTGCTATTTATTATTTATGTACTGGTGCAAGATATTAGTTTAATACTGATTTCCTTACTCTGGGAACTTCTGATAATTATTCTCTGGATCATAGAGGTGACAGTTATTAGTAAATTCTTGAATTAAAGCCCAAGAAAATTCTCTCTTCTGGAGATATTCACCCCAATTTTCCTCTAGACTTTTGTGAGCTAAACGCAAATTGTACCAAGGAATAGCTGTAGTCAGGTGATGAGGAATATGAACATTGATATCGTGACAGAGAAATTCTACCCACCAAGGATATTTACAGTGAACAGTACCACATAGTTGGGCTTCTGCTTCGTTCCACTCTGCTTCTGGTTTAAAAGGAATATTGGGTAAAGTATGATGCACAATGGTGAATGTACTCATCCAAAAATGATATACCAGCCAAGGAAGTACCCAAAACTTGATTACACCCCAGATACCTAAAGTATAGAATAATACGGGAAAAGCGATCGCTGCTGTAATGATTACCAGTAATGCAGAAAAACGAATTTGTTGTCTTTGTTTTCCTTCAAATTGCCACCAATTAAAGTGTAGGCTAGCCCAATGAGCAATTGAGCCTACCCACCAGAACTTTCCTCTTAGTCTGCGATACCACCACTGTACCCCAGGAGAAAATCGATTATAAGTAGAGAGCGTAAAAGGACTCCAAGCGTTGTCGATATCTAGTTTATTAGTATGTTTATGATGATGGTTGTGTAGAATTCGCCAAGCATGATAAGGATAAATCAGGGGTAAAAACATTAAATGTCCTACTAAATCATTTACCCAAAGACGATTAGAAAAAGAACGATGACCGCAATCATGACCAATGACAAATAAGCCAATTAATGCTGTACCTTGAAATATCCAGATTGCAGGTAGCAAATACCAAGGAGACACCGCTAACAACCAATAACCTAAGATGACACAGAGAATATTAATTGCAACTTTTGACCAAGCTTTTAGCGGATTTTTCACAAAAACTTCTTTGGGCAATGTCTCAATAATATGTCTTAACTTAATTTCAGGATTTAGAGAATTAGACTTTAAAATTGGGGTAGATATTGTCATTAACTTTGGGAGTAATTTGAATCAAATATTCTTGATTTTCACATACAACTAAGTGCCAGTTACAAATATATAACTAGCTAGGCTCTTCACTTTGATAATTGGGTAGAAAAGTCTTTAACCCTTAAGTAATTCGTCAAAAAAGCAAACCTAACTTATATGAACATCAATGAACAATAAACAATAATTATTGGTTTTAAGCCTCAGCCTTTACAGAGAAAAATATCAATAAAACTATTCTTTATTTCTACAGGATTCCTTTAAGGAGAAGTGGCACAATAATTGAGCATTGATTTGACGAAATAAGGTTTAAATTTTCAAAACTTTAACTGTTATAACACAATTTTGGCTCAGGACTAAAAATAATCTTGAACTTTAATTAGTACACGAGTAATACTTAAAGCCAATTAGTAATTAGTCAATAGTTAACTCTAAACTCTTATAAACTATGCGATCACGTCCTAAAGATTTAGCTTCATATAAAGCGCGATCAGCAGCAGCAATGAGACTTTCTACAGAATATTTAGGGTTGGGAATTATACTAGAAACTCCCAAACTCAGGGTGACATACTTACTAACTTTAGATAAATCGTGAACAATTTTGAGTTTTTTGATTTCTTCTCGTATATCCTGAGCCACTTTGACTGCGCCTTCTTTTTGAGTCAAAGGTAAAATCACAGCAAATTCCTCTCCACCATAACGGAATACTACATCAGCAGGGCGTTTTATGGTTAAACTTATTCCTTGGGCTACCTGAAATAAACACTCATCTCCAGCCTGATGTCCATAAGCGTCGTTGTAAAACTTGAAATAGTCAACATCACAAAGAATAACTGATAGAGACTTTTGCTGACGAGTGCATCTCCCCCACTCCTGAGTAATATATTCATCAAAGCGACGACGATTTGCTACTTGAGTTAGACTATCAATATTAGCCTGATGCTGTAGTTTATAATTCATTTGTTTCAAGCTAATTTCCATTTGCTTTTTTTCGGTAATATCCCGAAAAGTTACAGCAAAACCATCACCCAGTTTGACTGCTACAATATGAAACCAACTACCATCAAAACTATATTGATGTTCTTTATCAAATACGATGCAGTTTTCTACAACTTGAACGAAGACATCAAATAGGCTATCAAATAAATGTCCTGGTAACTGCTCAAACAATAATTTTCCTTCCAGACTCTCTCTGGTTTCTCCTACAGTCATAGCAGCTACAGGATTAACTACAATCCAACGAAAGTCTATAATCTTACTATCACTGTCTCTAATTGCTTCAAAAGCTGCCACCCCATCTAGAGAACTATTTAAAACTCCTGCTAACAAGGTACGAGATTGATTAAGTTCCTGTTCGATATGGTTTCTGTCTCGGATATTCTTTTGTAAAAGATCATCTAAGTCTTTTTGCTGTCGGTAAATTTTAAGTTGTGCTTCGATCCGCAAAAATGCTTCTTCAATAAAAAACGGCTTGGTGATATAGTCCGCACAACCAACTTTAAAGGCTTTAACCTTATCAATTTCTGAATCTAGACTACTAACGAAAATAACTGGAATGTGGCGAGTTTTTTCGTGAGCTTTGAGTGCTTGACAAATTCTATAACCATCAATTAATGGAACAATAATATCCAGTAATACCAAATCTGGCATACTAGCTTGAATCGCATAGAGAGCCATTTCTCCATCGGTAACACAGTTAAGGTGATAACCACGCCTAACCAACATAGAAGACAAAAGCCGTAAATGCTCTGGTGAATCGTCAACTATTAGAATATTCTCTTTTGGGGGTTCATAATACTCTCTCTGCATTCACCATATTTGCTAATAATTGAACTTTCTCTATTCCATGGTTAAATTTACCAGTAACCATAGTACTTGACTTTTACTGAGAGTTAACTTCTTGTCCAAAGAAGTCCCTCGATTTATCGACGGGATGAATTTGGACGTAGGGTTTATCCGTTCACAGGGTTTACAATTTTGATGCCAAATCTTTATATACTAAAAGGTTTAGCCGTTGTACAATACTTTTGTACGTAAAATCTAGCTATAAATTGCTGTAACGCACGTACAAAGTAGAACCTTGACAACTTGGAATATGGGGTTCGACAGAGAAGTTTTGTCGGTAAAATTCCAAACGTACAAAGGATAAAGTATCTTTGATACGTTAGTACCGTGGGACTCACGGGGAAAGAAATTGCCTGTAAAATTGTCGTACTGTCGGGGAGTTGTGATAGCTGTCATAATTCTAGATAAGTGGCGCGGTGCAGGAATGCCTAACGGCAAGGTTAGGAAGCCTGCGATTTATCGCAGGAGGATGTCACAAGCTTAGATATTAAATTGATCTTTCTTGATTAATTGTAAATCCCAAAAACTTCTATTGCCAATCTTGTTGGCTGATAGCGTCTTTATGCTCTATGAGGAGGGCTTATTTAAAATTATTTTTAATTTGATACAATTCTAATACTTTCTCAAAATAACTATACAAAAATAGTAGTAATGGCGGATGCTCAATTACTAATTTCAGTAATCACCCAGAAAAAAAGGGGAATTTACCACTAATCCCCTAAATTACATTTTTATTTAGCTGAATCTGGCAGAAGCCCCGCGTTCTGTGCGATAGCACCTGCCGTCGGGGTCGCTCCGCGCACCTTCGGTGAGAATGCCAGTCAGGGTTGATCGACACAAAATATTTTAACAGCAAATCATTATGTGTTAAAATTATTGCATCTATTTGGATACCACTCCCCATATGAGAAATGTAGTAAAAGTCAGATTGTATCCAACTAAGAAGCAAAGATTCTCATTGGCTAAAGCTTTTGGAAGTTGTCGTTATATCTGGAATTATTGTCTAGCTGAGAATAACCGCATATACAAAGAAACTGGTAAGGGGATATCTGCTATTACTATGAAAAAGTGGATTCCGCAACTGAAGAAAAAAGAAGATACAGAATGGTTAAAAGAAACTTATTCTCAATGTCTTCAATCTTCAGTAATCAATGCCAGGGAGTTCCTCTGGCGGGACAAACTACCATAATGCCCCCTACCCCTCGCCTTAAGGTTTCTGGGGATACTTTTCTAGGTATTTAAACGAGAAAATTTTAATGAAAGTTTGATTTGCTCGTCAATAGTTATGTTTATAAGGGCCCCTGACTATCAGTAAAACTATTTAAGCGGTCGATGCCCAGGACTTTCACCTTATCAAAATTAAATAAATTCATTGAATGTTTATCATACCGACTGACGAGAAACCCATTTTTCTATAACAGCTTGAGTCTCTTGCAACATTTGTTGTCGGCTATCCTTAACATCAGTTAGAGTTGGTACTAAATTGCGGGCTTGTAATGCCATGTGGAGTTGTAGTTGAGCAACATAGTCTCTAATATCTTCTCGGGATTGCTGTTGTGCTTTTTCAGTTGCTTGCCATTCCATTATTGTGACCTTGACTGTGACGTTAAAAACGGTTTCTGAGTACAGGTTACAAGTTAACATGAATCCCGAGTTTATGTAAATTCCCCAAAAAACTCTCAACATTTTGCAATAAATATAGTAAGGTAGTTCATTCTAGAACACGAATTAGTAGCAAGGAAAAATAAGAAAGTTGAAGATGAGGATGAGATTGAAGATTCTGATAAATTTTGCGATCTCTGCAAGTAGCCTTTTCTACTACCCAACTAGACTCTAATAAACCTCGTTTTTTGAGGATTTGCCATACTTGTTGATAGACAGAACTAACTTTGAGCAATACTACAACTTCTGCTGAGTCTAAAGCAGTTTCTAACTCCGTCATGGTATAGATAGCAGGCAAAATAGTCAATCTTTCGTCCCTTACTGTTAATGGTATTTGTAGCTCGGATGCTGCTGCGGTTGGGGAACAAACACCAGGTATTGTTTCAATAACTGCTTCAGGATATAACTTTTTTAGGGTGGCTGCTAAGTAAGTAAAAGTGCTATAAAAACTCACATCTCCTTCACAGGCGAAAGCTACATTTTTACTTTGTCGGAGATATTTCCCGACTATTTCTGCTGCTTTTTGCCATGCAGATTCTAAAATATCTTGATCTCTAACATAAGGAAAATTCAAAGGAATAGTGATTTGTTGCGGTTTTAACCACTGACTAATAATTTGTTGAGCTACTCCTGGTTTATTACCGATCCCTTGGGGAAAAGTAACAATATCTGCTGCTTGTAAGATTCGCAACCCCTTGACTGTAATCAATTCAGGATCGCCTGTTCCCACACTAATACCATAGAGAATACCTAGTTGCACTGTTGTAATTTGTAATTAAAATCGCTCTTTGGAGTAGGCAAGATAAAATAACTTTTCGATACAATTTGATAAGGCGAGATATGAGGAATATTAACTTTGCTAAACAAAACATCATCATCTAACATATTTTCCTCAGCTATTCTCACTGGTTTATTGTTGTTCCTTGCGGGTTGCAATAATGGTGAGGCAATTCAAAGTTTTTTGAGTCCCAATCCTCAACTTAGCAATTCTCAAGATAACACGACAAGCAACTCTGTAGCTCCAGTTTCCGAGAATAATAATTCATCCGATCAGGATAACTTCATAGCGACAGAGGTAAAGCAGTCACAAACCAGTAGCAATAAACAAGAGTCATATTCAATTGAGGATTTACCTGCTACATTTCCTCCTGAGATTCCCCTTTACCCTGAAGCAATTTTAGAAGCGTTAGAATCAGAGGGAGAAGCAGGAACTAGTTTCTGGCGATCGCCAGATGATTTACAATCTATAGTCAATTATTACCAAGAACAATTCAATCAAGATAATTGGTCAATTGTTCAACCCTTTTCTAATAACTTAGAGCAGAAACATCAAACTATTATTAGTAGTAAAAATAACTTAAAAGTTAAAGTATCGGTTCTTCCAAAATCAGAAACAGAAACACTCCCAACTAAAATCGTTATCGCTTATCGACCTTTTGATGATTCATTAGAAGAAGATTTATCCGAAACTAATAATGATGCTACAGCAACATCAACTGTCGAACCAGGAGATATAGATACATCAGCTATTGCACAAACTGATTTTTCCGACTTAGACCAAGTTCCTGAACAATTACGTCAAGCAGTGCAACAAGTAGCTGCTTTAGATATTTTGACTCCCTATTTACAGGAAGGACAAATTACAAAATTTGCACCCAATGAACCCATAACTCGTCGTGACTATGCTCGTTGGTTGGTTGCAGCTAACAATACTTATTATGGTCAGTCTCCTGGTAAAAAAATTCGTCTAGGAACTCCAGGTTCTCAACTAGCTTTTAAAGATATTGAACCTAATGACCCTGATTTTGCAGCAATTCAAGGATTAGCGGAAGCTGGTTTAATTCCTTCGGTTTTAACCCAAGAAAATGATAATTTGCTCTTTCAACCCGATGCACCCCTAACCAGAGAAGATTTATTAGCCTGGAAAGTACCTTTAGATATCCGTAAAGCTTTACCGAAAGCCTCTATGGAAAATATTAAAGAGAGTTGGGGCTTTCAAGATACAACTAATATTAGCACCCCTAGTTTAAGAGCTTTATTGGCAGATTTTGAAAATGGCGATCGCTCTAATGTAAGGCGGATTTTTGGCTATACTACCCTATTTCAACCGAAAAAGCCTGTAACTCGCGGGGAAGCTGCTGCTTCTCTCTGGTATTTTGGGTTTCAAGGAGATGGTATTACCGCTAAAGAAGCTTTAAAAATTAAGTCTAATGATAATTGATAGTTGTTAGTTGTTAGTTGTTAGTTGTTAGTAATGGCGCAAGGAGACTTGCGCCCAAGAGCATCATTAAATAAATCACCAAGAAATAAATTTCTTGGCTAATAGTATCAAGTCCTCTCAAGAGGACTTCAATCTAGTTTTTATAACAAAGAGCTATTGTTTAAAATGACTGATAGCTAAAAATTTCCTCATCCCTCATAACTCATACCTCATACTTGTAAGGGTCTGATACTTTCACAGACTACTAGAATTCAAACTTTCTTCTTCCTCTGGAGTTTGAGGTAAGTGAAGACCACATTCTTGTTTAAGACCCTGAAAACGGGTATCTCTTTCATGGTTATCATCTGCGGTTAGAGGACGACTAGAGTGCCAGTCTCCGACAGTAACATAACCCAGATCAAAATAGGGATGATAAGGTAAATCGTTAGCTGTTAAGTATTGATAAATATCTTTTGCGTTCCAATATAAGATAGGATGTATTTTATAGATTTCTCCTTGTCGATCTACTCTTTTTAGTGTTTGGCGATGCTGAGTTTGATCGCTGCGGAGTCCTGCTAGCCAAGCACCCGCTTGAAGTTCTTGTAAAGCTCTTTGCATTGGTTCAACTTTACGGATGTAGTCATATTGGTTCAACGCTTCTACATCATTCTGTTCCCAAAGTTTACCGTGTAGTGCTTCCATTCTGGCAGGAGAGATAGGAGACTGATATACATGAAGATTTAGTTGCAGTCTCTGGGTTAATTCGTCAGCAAACTTATAGGTTTCTGCTGGTAAGTAACCTGTATCAACCCAAATAACTGGAATATTAGGAATTACTCTAGTTACAAGATGCAACATAACAGCAGCTTGAATACCAAAACTAGTACTCATGACTAAACTATCACCAAAAGTTCCACGACTCCATTCGACTATAGCGATCGCATTTTTGGGTTCTAATTCTTGATTCAGTAGGTTTAAATCTAGTTGGGGAGTTTTAGCGGTGACACTGATCATATTTCTTTCAAATATTGGCTCTCTCTAGGATAAGCAGTTTAATTTACTACTGGTATGAATACACCCCATCCACTCTAGCGTAATCGCTCCGCTCTTACAGCAAAATTTAATACTATTAATTCAAATTGCGCTTTATGGCGTTTTGTTGCTACTGATTACTTATGAATTCTTAATTATCAGTTATCAGTTATCAGTAAGAAGGATGAAGGATTGGTGATTGGGGAGACAAGGGAGACAAGGGGGATTGGGGATTGGGGAATAAGTAATAAGTAATAACTACTAACTACTAACTACTAACTACTAACTAATTAGTGATGATGTGTCAAATCTTGATTATCATAGTTAATTGATTCAGTTGTGTAGGTAATTTCTAAACCAGTAATATTTAATTGCTGCATATTTTTTTCCATTACTTTAGGATTAGTGACTAAGCGGACATAAATTTTATTATCTTGAATTTTTATCGGATAATGATTATTGCCTAATAAGTGTCCTAGTCTTACTAAATCCAAGGCATTATTCTTGGTAACAGGAGCAGTAATAGTTAACACCATAGCTTTTTCTTCTTGCAGCTTAATTAAGATTAAATCACCAAGTTCTGTTTCTAAAATATCCCCTGTTTTTAGTAATAATTCGCGATTTTTAATAATGCCAATAGTAACTCCAGAAACAGATTTTGTGAAGATCCTTCCTTTGATGCGATCGCTTTCTTGAATTTCTATTTCTAAATATTTATTAGCTTTTTTTGCTTGATTAACTCGTTCTACTAGTTCATAATTTTGGTTAATGTTGCCTAGATATTGTTTCGCGATTACAGTCATGGCTTTTTATTATTACTTAACTTTCAATTATTTTATTTAGGTATATAAGGTAAAGACTCGTCTTGATTGAGATGACGTAACTCATTAATAATCGAGGTAAAATATTGTTTTATTAGACCATTTTTTTGACCATTAACTCTAATTAATAAGCCCCGTTTTCCTGGTAATATAGAAGTAGCAGCAATCAAATTATTAGGTAGTTCTAATTTATCTATCTTTGTCTGTAATAATTTGACTTTTGAATTAGACAATACTGCGATCGCAATTCCCAAAATCGGATACAATGCAAACAGATGGCTATCTTGAAAACTATTTTTTATCCCTGATAAATACATCCCATCAGTAAACCATAAATCCCCTGCCCAAGAATAAACTTGTAGGCGATTAAAATAAGAATAAAACTGATAATATTCTCCTCTAGCCAATCTTCCTGGTAAAATAATTTCACTTAAAAACAAGGTACTACTAGAGTCCATTGTAATTTTAGTAATTTGTTCTAAAGCAGCATTTTGATAAAGGATTAAAGATTCTGGAACATACTCCAAGCAAGCTCCAGCAGCAATGTTAAATTTATAACTAACTTGAGCAATATCTTGGGGATTAGTAGTAGGATAAATCTTGGTAGCAGCGCGATCGGTTAAATAAACACTAGTATTTTCTTCTAAGTTTATATTAATGTGTAAATCATCTCTGGGAAACAAACCAGGGGAATTATTACCAAGATAAAGATAAGCCCGCTTTCGATTACTATCTAAATAAAAAGGATGGGAAATACATAAAGGATACTCTGAATACTTGTGAGTAATAACTGTATGTCCTAAATTATTTTGTTGGAGTTGAATTTGTAACTGCGACCTCGAAAAATAATCTTGACTCCCAGGAACTGAAATCGAATCCATGATTGATGATTAATTAAATAACACTTGATCAGAAATAAAATCTATTACTGCTGCTAAACCCTCCCCTGTTTTACAGTTAGTATAAGCCAAAGGTTTTCCCTGACGATATTGAGTTGCTTCTTGACGAATTAACTCTAAATTTGCACCCACATAAGGAGCAAGATCGATCTTATTAATTACTACTAAATCTGCTTGGACAAAGCCAGGGCCTTTTTTACGAGGAATATCATCTCCTGCGCCAACATCAATCACAAAGATATAAGCATCTACTAAGTCATAACTAAAAGTAGAAGCTAAATTATCACCACCACTTTCAATTAAAATCAAATCCAACTGAGGATACAATAACTCTAAATCTTGCACTGCTAAAAGATTCATAGTTGGGTCTTCCCGAATAGCAGTATGGGGACAGCTACCAGTTTCTACCCCTACAATTCTTTCAGGTGGCAAAATACCACGATTTTTAAGACGGTCTGCATCTTCTGTTGTTAAAAGATCGTTGGTAACTACTGCTACTTCTACTCCTCTTTTGACGAACTTAGGGACGAGACATTCTAGTAACGCAGTCTTTCCACTTCCCACAGGTCCCCCAATGCCTAATCTTGCTGCGGATGTTTTCATCGTAAACTGAATATGTACTTACCATTGATCATATTTTAGGATAGGGACTCGTTGACTTCCCATAAATAGGATATGTATTTAGCTAGTGTGGGAGAACTAGTGAATTAGTAAATATGTTCTAAATAGAACCCCCTATGGGGTAGTTCTGGTAACGATCTCTTAAGGGGTGGAAATGGAGAATATACTGTCTTTGCCACCTTGACCAAATAAGTCATCGTCACCATCTCCACCTTGGAGGATATGTAGGCAAAATTATTTGTATATTGATAACGAGGTTATATTTCCCTATTGCAAGAGTGCAAGAGTGCCTACCTCCACCAAATGTTAAATTAAGTTTGCATCGGGTACTTATATCTTCCTCTGCCACCTTTGAGGGTGTGATTTTCAGCAAATCCTGGGAGAATAGACCTCTTACTCAAAAAGTATTAGTGTTGTTTAGAAGCCCATCTGTGTTCAAGGGACGGGAGTGTCACTCGCTCCAACTAACCACTGATGCCAAAAATGTAAAGTTTATTAAATCAAACAAATTGTGTCCATATAGCTTTAACCCAGTGTTTAAAGTAGTTTGAGCCATTGGTTAACTATTACTTAAACTAAAGTTGAGCTATTTTTTGTTGATTCTGACACTTTATTCTTATAAGATACCAATGCTAAAGAAATCACAAAACTTAGCAGGAAATTCATAGAGGATAATTCTCAATGGCAGAAACCAGGCTGCTACCCTGGATTTACTGTGCAACTTAGAAATATTATGCCAAGTGTCTCTACTATACTTACTTACTAGTTAGGATAGTAGTTTTATACAAAATAAAGCCTGATACTATATTGCAGTATCAGAAATTAATGTGTCAAGTATTACAGATTAGTTCTTGAGCGAAAATACTGAGCTATCTCTCAGCTAGAATTACTGTGCAAAATAAGCTTGAACTCTAAGTTGAACTGCCAAAGTTATCCTATTGAGTAGCCGTTAAATAGTAATAAATCGGAGTAAATCACCATAAAACGTTCACTTTCTCGACTCCTCTGTAATCGCTTCTCATAGCATTATCCGCGTAGCGGAAACCATTGAGGGCGTAGTAGAGTAGGAATCTGTAGGCAGGCTACCCAAGCCTAATACAATCAGAACTAGCCTGATTGCACACCTAAAGTGTTACCACTCTAGGCTTTTGGGAGTATTTCTCTCTCAACGCGCCTTCGCTTTGCAACCTTTGATTAAAGGTTCTAGCTTCTGAGAGGACATGTGATTATTTTACAACAGTTAAAACTCTTTATAAATAAAGGTTTTAGGTCTTTTTTGTTTCGATTAAAACTCCTGTCTGATTTATAAGTTTTTGCTACGTTTTACTCCAATTTAACGTTATTTAATAGCTAGACGAAGTCGAAGGGGGCTTCTACTGTTGCAGGGTGGACTATCTTATGATTCAAACCTTACTAATTAAGACTGTTTCCACTTCCAAGTTTCAATGCAAAGCAGTGTACTGAACCATCAAAACTATAAACCATAATCGGAGATATAAATCATGGCTAATTTTATGGGTACTCCTGATCCAGATATTATTCGAGGCAGTAATAATGATGACCTAATTTTGGGACTTGGTGGCAATGATACTCTAATAGGTCGTCGGGGCAATGATACCCTTGAGGGCGGTGAAGGAAACGACAGACTTCGAGGTAATAGAGGAAACGATATCCTTCGTGGCGGTGACGGGGATGACACACTTCAAGGTGATGAAGGAAACGATACTTTAGAAGGAAGTGCTGGAAATGACCAACTCAATGGAGGAACAGGTATTGATACTGTTGACTACAGTGAACTTGGACAAGCTGTCACCCTCCAAGCCCTGGGTATGATTGACAAGGGTATTTTAGGGCAAGATAAACTTGTAGGTTTAGGAACAGATGGGCTGATACCTAGTGTCGAAGTTATTATTGGGGCTGAGGGGAAAAACAACACTATTGATGGTACTCTTCCTCCAGGTTCCACAGGATTTTTCAACATTAACCTGGAAGAAAATAACTTGCAAATTGGTGGACTAGCAGAGCTACTCAACTTTGATGTCTTCAACTTTGTGGATGTGATTGGGACTCCCAATGATGACCAGATTACTGGCGACGCTGGGGACAACACCTTCTTTGGGAGTGCGGGAAATGACTTATTAAACGGTGGTAGTAGTGGCATAGATACCGTCGATTATAGTGCTTTGGAGCAAGCTGTCACCCTCCAAGCTCTGGGTGTGATTGACAAGGGTAGTTTGGGACAAGACCAAATTATCGGTTTGGGCGCAGATGGGCTGATTGCTAGCATCGACCAAATTATTGGGGCTGAGGGGAAAAACAACAGTATTGATGGTACTCTTCCACCAGGTTCTACAGGATTTTTCAACATTAACCTGGAAGAAAATAACTTGCAAATTGGTGGACTAGCAGAGCTACTGAATTTTGATGTCTTTAACTTTGTGGATGTGATTGGGACTCCCAATGATGACCAGATTACTGGCGACGCTGGGGACAACACCTTCTTTGGTAGTGCGGGAAATGACTTATTAAACGGTGGTAGTAGTGGCATAGATACCGTCGATTATAGTGGTTTGGAGCAAGCAGTCACCCTCCAAGCTCTGGGTGTAATTGACAAGGGTAGTTTAGGACAAGACCAAATTGTCGGTTTAGGAGCAGATGAGCTGATTCCTAGCATCGAAGTTATTATTGGGGCTGAGGGGAAAAACAACATCATTGATGGCTCTCCAGTTGTTGGCTTTGGTAATACTGCTTCTTTCGACATCGACCTAGCAGAAAATAGTTTGACTATCAATGGATTAGGAGATTCACTAGACTTTGAAGTTGTCAACTTTGTGGATGTTATTGGCACTATCAATAATGACAAGATTGAGGGTAATGGTGATGATAACTTGATCTTTGGTGGTGAGGGTCAAGATCAATTAATCGGTGTTGATGATTTGAGTTCCAATCCTGGGCAAGGTGAAATTGATATACTATCTGGAGGTTTAGATGCAGACACTTTTGTCTTAGGAGATAAGAATACTTCTTACTATTTAGGAGATGGAGCAACTCCCTTTGGTCTGAAAGATTTTGCCTTAATTTTAGACTTCGAGTTAAATACTGATCTATTCCCTGTCCTCAGTGATACTGTTGATTACGTCTTTAGCTTTGCACCAGGACAATTTTTCGATATATTCGCTAACATCGGCAATTCCAAAGGGCTTGACCAAGGTGATGACTTAATTGCAAGGATATTCTTCGATAATCCCATTACTATTGGAAGTAAAGAACAAATAGACAGTGTGGAGAATTCCTTAACTTTACCTAATGCACAGCAGATTACTGAAATAGCAGCCTCACCCGAAGTTACTCCCATTATCGGAGGTCTAGAACAACTAGATTCGATCAATTCCTCTTTAGAAACACTGTTTTCTGTTTAGAAATATTGTTCTCAATTGCTCTGGAATTACACTTTTGTTTCATGTACTTGGGCAAGTGTGATATTTGAACCTGAATCAGGTTTGCCTGGGAAATGGTAAACCTGAGTACATACGGTTCACGAAGTCATAGGAAGCTCCGTCGTTTTACCGCGCAGTCTCTCTGACTCATGCTTCTATAATCTAACAGTATTGGGAGAAGATAAATGGCGGTGTTTTGGTACTCGCTTTTTACTTTTGCTACTCTAGCTTTGTTACCTTGGGGATTGTATCTATATACCCAAGCTCCTTGCTTAGAGTTGACTCTACTTATTTTTATTGCGATCGCAGTTATCTATGATAATGCTATTATCACTATGGGTCATCTTATTGGAAAAGGTAATATCTTACTATGGCTTAGTCAACCTCGGTTTTTTCTGCACGTAATTTTAACACCATTTTCGGTACTAGTAGCATTGTGCCAGAGTCAGCAAGCAGGTGTTTCATGGACAAGTTCCCCAACTCTCAAATTGATAGCTTGGTTGTTAACTCTGACTCTAATTCTTGGCGATCTTTTTCGTTACTACAAAGACTTTAACCCAATTCCTGTCTGGTTTCAGGGTACGTTGCGTTATACTAACGCTGCTGCTAGTAACCCTCCTATCCCTGCCATGATTACTATCTTTCTAGTTGGTATGATTGGTATTTTTATTTGGTATCAAGTACATTGGCCTTGGCTGTTTATTAGCTCTCTGGTTATGTTTACAGGTAGTGCTATTCCATTCCGTCTAGTGGGTCCTGCTATGTGTTCAGGTGTAAAAGTTTTCCTCATGGTTGGGTTTTGGGCGACGGAAGCCTTTGTCCAGACAATATAGGCTTTCTAAATTTAAAATTGTGATACTGTTATAGTTTTATCTGCTGTACAATTTCTCTTGTTTGAGCCAAAAATGCTTCTACAAGAGGTTTACCATATTGCATTAAGGGGTTAACAATACTTTTTCCTGCGGTTTCTGGAATTCCTGCATCAAAAGGAGGTTTAGGATTATACTCCAGCATTAGTTGAGTCATCTTAGCTATATCGTCTCCACACAATAAACTTACTAAAGTCAGACCTAGATCTATTCCTGAAGTAACCCCTGCTCCTGTAATACGGTTTTTGTCGATAACTACTCTTTCAGGAATAACATCAACTCCCAACATGGCTAATTGTTCTCGAAACGCCCAATGACAAGTTGCTTTATAGCCTTGTAGAAGATTAGCTGCTGCTAGAATCATCGAACCAGTGCAAACACTTGCTATATACTTTGCGGTGGCACTCTTCTGCTGTAAAAAATTCAAAATTTCTTGATCTCTCATCACCTCAACTTGTCCCATTCCGCCTCCAGGGACAAAAATCACATCTAGTGATGGACAATTATCAAATGTTGTTGTCGGAGTAATTATTAAACCGTCGTTGCTAGTAATAGGAGTTAAAGTCTTCCAGATTAGATATACTGTGATATTCGGTGGAAAAGTGAGAACTTGATAAGCTGCCATTACATCTAGCTGAATTACATCAGGATAGACCAGAAAACCAATGTTGATGGGAGTTGTCATTGTTACTGTTGCTGGAAATTATTGATTATGCAACTATCGTAAATAGCAACTTATAACTTGAATAGTACTCAAGTGGGTAGATTTTTATAGGCTTGTCCCAATGAACCATTCCCTTAAATCTTTATTTCAAATTATGGCGACTGCATCAACAGAAGAAGAATTGCGGTTTAGGTTTATGGACAATATAACGGAACAGTTTGCTGTACAAAAGTGGGGATGTTATCTTACTGATGAAGATAATAATCTGTTAAGTTATGATGTTAAAGGAGTAAGCGATCGCTTTGTTGAAAGATATCAGAAATTTGGCAAATCTGTCGATCCTGTATTGAAATATGTTCTTGAGTATCATGCTCCAGCCCACGAAGAATTAGTATTACCACCAGGAACATGGAAACAAAGTGAACTTTATCAAAGATGTTGTTCTGAACAAGATCATGAACATATTATGACTGGTCCTATTGTGGGTAATGGTCAATTAATTGGTACTATACATTTTGCTCGCATCGCAGATACTCCCAGTTTTAATACTCAAGATTTGATTAAGTTAAGTTCAATATGTCTCCATTTATCTGCCTGTCTTGCTAGCTTAAGAACTTCACAACCTAATCCTAATGTTAAGCTTTTAACTAAGCGAGAAATTCAGATTGCTAATCTAGTAGCAAAAGGTTTAACTAATGCTCAAATTGGTCAAGAGTTATGGATTAGCCAAAATACCGTTAAACAAGCTTTAAAAAGAATATTTCGGAAATTAGAAGTTGCTTCCCGAACTGAGATGGTAATGAAATTAAGACACATACTTACCATTGCTCAAAACTAAGAAAATATCGTAGCTTTACACTCAATGAAGCAAAATCTTTATATATCAAGGCTTGCAAGCATTGTATAATAATCTTGTTCCGACATCCGCGATAATAGCCTCATCGGACAACTGAACCTAGAAAATAAAATAGACATGGGTTGTGAACCAAAATTCTCGAATCTTTCCTTGGGAACGTAAAAGTCTATTGGGAAATCGAGTGCGTAGAATTTTTTTCTCTACAAGAACAGGGGCTGGGCGTGTACCTCTGTATAAAACGCCGTAGCAGGAAAGAAGTCGAGTACTGCGAAGGAAGTCCTCCTCCTAGATTTTCTGGGACTGGGGAAGCCCGCGTTGTACCGCAAGCGGTCAACGTCGGGTTACGTCACCATTTGTTAGTTTAGCTGTCCCCGCATTGGCTAATGAAATAGTAAGATTAAATTATGTTTCTCGTAGAAACATTGTAGAAATTACTCCCTTTAATCTCGTAACTGGTAGTTATCAAGGTATGTTTAAATATCAAGGAATTCCTAGTAGTGCTTCTTTTATAACGGCGATTCTTGCTAACAGAATTGATGCGGAAGATTTAGTTAGAAGTGCGATCGCCAAAGGAAGATTATCAGAAGATACTCTCAATGATACTTCCTATCTCAACCGTGTTGAATCTTTGATGAATGGATTAGACAAAAACTAATTACAGTCAATAAAGGGATGAGGAATAAAGGATCAAGGATGAAATATAGTTCCTTTTCCACCTCATTAACCACAAAGCAAAATAATATAGCAATCTCAAGTAGTAAGGTGGGTTTCCCCACCTTAATTGCTATTGATTTTTTTCTTTATTTTCCCAAGTAAAAAGAGCAATCATTGCTGCAACTAAACCCAGTTGGAGAGCCAAATTAGGGATGTCTTGTGTCAAATTTGTCCCTGCTGCAATACGAGCTAAAAAGGTTAACGCGCCAATAAAACCAGACGCAGCAAAAGCTAGATAAAAGAAATTTCGCAAACCTTTGTAGGGTGCTTTCGCTTCTGCTTTCAGTCGAGCATACTTTTCAGGAGAAAGTGAAGATTTGGCATTAGGAGATGGATTCTGATCGCTCATTTTATCAATAGTTATTTAAGGTACAATAGTTACTAATTTAATAGACAAATGTGACTATTACTTTTAGATTGGTACGGTTTAATCCGTACAGGGCTAACTACTAGCCTCTGTATTAGTTGTCCTTGAAATAAGGAATCACCAACTGCATTTAGGATACAATTCAAGCTTCCATTCGAGTCACAATTATAGACTCGACCACTGTTAGCTCTAAATAATCCCCGTTTTACTCTTTTTCCTAAATATTTAGAATGTTTGTTGATTGGTTCAAGATCAAGAAAACTACATTTTGATGTGTAGCTTTCGTTGACAGTAATTGCTTGAATTCCTGCAAGCTGACATTTATAGATTAGTTGTTCTATAAATTGAGAATGAGGAATGGCGGTGAATTTCTGATTGGTTTTTCTGCCTAGATTAACTTTCTGCTTCCAGTTATCGTTTTTGCCAATTACAAGCAAGGTGATTTTTTGTTTAATTAATTGATTAACGATAAATCCGCTAGCTGTGTGGAGGTAATAATCCACTTTACTATTACGCTTTTGGGTTAATGTTTGGATACGATGAGAACTATACTGGTTCTTTGGTAATAATGATTGAAGCCAAGCTTTGGTTTTGTTGTAATAGCGATTAGCACTTTTTAGAGCCTTACCACAAACAATAAATGGTTTGAATTCAGGTAAATTAGATGTTACACAAGCCAGATTGTCTATTCCGATATCAATTCCCGCTATTCTTGTATGTTCTTGAGCTTCTTTAAGTTTGGCTTGCTCTACCGTATAAACTACTTCTATTACATAACTACCTCCTTTAGGGATAATTCTCACTTCATCTACTTTTTGCTGTTTAGTCGGAATAGATATTTTAGTTCCTGAAAGCTGAATTAATCCCAATTTTAAGCCACGTTTTGATATTGCTTGATAATTATAAGTAAGAATATTTCTACCTTGAGTCTTATGCTTATACTTTGGCAATTTTGGTTCGCCTAAAAATTGAGAATTATCTTTCCGATAGGCAACTATAGAAGCCAAGTAAGATTTTAAACTTTTACTTGCTTGTTTGATTACTAACTGAGATACTTTAGATGGTAATGCTTTGTAGTCATCACCAGTTTTTAATAAATGATAAAGTTGATTAAAACTAGGTATGGCTTTTCCTTGAAAAAAGGCTTGACGACATTGATAAATAGCACAATTATAAAGATTTTTCGACAAAAAAGCCAGTTGCTCTATTTCTTGATAAATAGATTTAGAAGATTTAATTAGATGTTTTTCTACTAATTTCACTGCTTTTTATTCTCGAAGCATTTAATAATACATTAGGTTTGACGCTTTTATCTTCTCATAATGAAGTTATATAATACAGGTTTTCAATAAAGTTCAACCAGATTCAGTTTAAATGAATAATCTATTGCAGGGTGTAAATGTCTATCTGATCGGGATGATGGGAGCAGGTAAAACTACTGTTGGTAAATTGCTAGCACAGAAATTAGGCTATCGTTTTTTTGATACTGATGTTTTGCTGGAAAAAGTTGCACAAAAACCCATTCCCGAAATTTTTGCAGATAAGGATCAGGGAGAAGCTTATTTTCGGGACTTAGAAACCAAGGTATTAGGAGAAGTATCCGCCTATACCAGAAGTGCGATTTCCACAGGGGGAGGAATTGTGGAAAAACCAATCAACTGGAGTTATTTACGTCAAGGTTTGGTGATATGGCTAGACGTAGAAATAGAAGTATTAAAAGAACGTTTAGCAGAGGATGATACTAGACCTTTAGCTGGCAAACTAGAGTCATTGTGGAAGTCTCGCCGTTCTCTGTATGCTCAAGCAGATTTACAGATTGCGATCCGCGCACAACAAACTCCCGAACAAATAAGAGATGAAATTATGGACAAAATTCCTGAAATGATTATTTCTCAACCAAGAGTTAATAGTTAGGGCGTGTCATCATTTGGAGGGAAGAATGCTTTTGAAGCGTATTTTAGCGAGATACAAGGAGAAAAATGTTCTGCATAGCAGGGCTATGGAGGTTATTTTTCGACGCAGTAGGTCGTTAAAAGACCGAAAAAAGCTCTTTTTTCTAATTGATGACACGCCCTAATTAAGCCAAATATTTTTGTTGATATTATTAATACTTTCAGAATTATCCTCTTAAAACTTTAGACCTCTAGCAATTTTTGCCTGAAGCATTATGACTCCGCCGATTTTAAAACGCTTTCTCTTCTCTTGGCAACAAAATAAGTTAATAGGTATAGCTATATTTTTGTTAATTTTGGGAGGGGGGATTGTATTAGCCCTTCAACCAGAACCACCTAGACCTAAAACGAGGTTTCGAGCTAGGGGACAACTTGCCTACAGTAATCCACCTCCTTTGTTTACTAGTACAGGAGAGCTATTAGCTCAGACAGGAAGACAGATTGATTTTAATATCTTGCTGTCATTTCCTGTACAAAGGAGAGTCCAACAAAGACTGCAATTAGGCAACAGGGAAATGAGAGAGATCATAGAGCGCAAACTAAAAATATCTCCTCCTAGAGATGGTAGCTCTCAATTTGTGAACATACAATATAACGACGCAGATAGCGAAGAAGAAGCAGTAAGCGTTCTAGGAGTTATGATGAACGAGATGGTTGAGCAAAGTCGCTTGATTAACACCTATCAATTAAGAAGTCGTATTGAAGCTTTAGAAAATCGTTTAGGTGAAGTACAAGGAGAACTCGCAGCAGCAGAAGAAGCTTTTTATCGTTTTATCAGTACAGAAGGAACATCTTTACTAGCGGTTCAGGATGGCAGTCTATTTAACGGGATTACTGAGACTCAACAGCAGCAACGACAAATTAAGTTAATCCTAGAAGAAATTGAAGGTCAAATGGATTCGATTGTAGAGCAGTTAGGTTTAAGCCCCGAGCAAGCCTATACTGTTTCCGCTCTAAGTGCGGATCCGATTCTAGCCAACTTACAGGCACAGGTTACAGAAATTAAATCACAAATTAGGAATCTCGAAAAGGATTTACGTCCAGATCATCCTAACCTGGTTATTTTAGGCAAGCAATTAGATGCTCTTGAAGAATCATCCCAAGAAAGAGCTATGGAAATTTTGGGTACTAATCCTCGATATACACCATTGCCTAGTAAACTGCGAGAAAATAGTAGTTTTGATCCAGCAAGGCAACAATTAGCTAATAACCTGGTTCTGTTACAAACCCAAAAAGAAGGTATTTTAAGACAATTAAATTCTGTTCAAGAAACAGAGCGAGAATTACGACAACAATACGAGCAGTTTCCTGACCGTCAATTACAACAAGCTCGTTTAGTACAAGAAGTAGAAGCTAAAAGAGCTTTATATCAAACTATTGTTTCAGCTTTGGTGGATGCTCAATCAGCAGAAGCGGAAACTACTGGTAGTTATAATGTTGCTCAAGCTCCTACTGTTGAAAAAGTTGCTACTGCTTTTGCTCCTACTAATCGTGTTTTGATTCTAGCTGCTGGAACAGGAATTGGATTAGTAGCATCGACAGGGGTCATCTTTTTATTAGCTCTATTAGATGACCGCTTACACACCCCTCAAGAATTGCGAGAATTATTAGTATCTAGAGATGTACCAGTTTTAGGTAATATTCCCCATATCCAACACTTTGGTATCCAAGGAGAAGAGGGAGCGATAATTAAAGATACAGATTCCAGTTATTTAGCTTTTTATGAAAGAGCGCGTAGTAACCTACTGCGTTATAGTTCTCCTTCTACTAAGGTAATTTTAGTGACCAGTGTTCATGACAAAGAAGGTAAAAGTGTTAACGCTTACAATCTAGCAATTACTTCTGCTCATGCTGGTAAACGCACCTTATTAATTGAAGCAGATTTGCGTTCTGCTTCTAATGCTCACTGGGTAGATTTACAACCAGATATTAAGTCTCATCACGAACCATTAAAATACTATAGCCAGGAAGAAAATTTTGATTATGAGCCAGAAAAAAATACTATCCGTTTAGTACCTGGTGTACCTAATCTCTATTTAGTTTCTAGTCCCGGAAAATTAAGACAAGTAGCTGCAATTATTGAATCTGATGAATTACGTCGTTTCATTGAAGATGCCCGGGGTCGTTTCGATGTGGTCATTATAGATACACCTTCTTTATCTAAATGCAATGATGCTCTGTTACTAGAAGCTTTAACCGATGGCGTAGTGTTAGTAACTAGACCTGGTATTTCTCGGGGAACTATGGTAGGTGAGACTATCGATCAATTTAGTGAAATTGAAATACCAGTTTTAGGAGCAATTATTAATGACACAGAAAAAACTCTTCCAGTCTCTAACATGACAGCTTCCGAGGACTTATCTTCTAAAGCTAAGAAAGTTGAATTTAACTGAATCAGTCAACAAAGGGATGAGGAATAAAGGATCAAGGATAAGCAAATATAAACGGACTCATCCCTTAAAATTGATAATTAATAATTGCTAAAAACACCATAATGGATAACTTTCCTGACCTCAAGAGTTACGGATATCAAGTTCTAGAACCCCTAGGACACAATACTCAAGGAGGACGCATTACTTGGAAAGCCAAAAACTTAAATAGTAATCAAGTCGTAGTGGTAAAACAGTTTTGTTTTGCTACTCCTAATTCTACTTGGTCGGGATATAAAGCATATCAGCAAGAAATTGCTATCTTACAAAATCTTAAACATCCTGGTATTCCTCAATATATAGATAGTTTTGAAACTCCAGATGGTTTTTGTCTGATTCAGGAATATATTAAAGGGCAAAACTTAAATCAAAAAAATTATTTTACTCTTAAACAAATTAAATTAATTACGAAAAATATTCTGGAAATATTAGTTTATTTGCAGCAACAAAAACCACCGATACTCCATCAAGATATTAAACCTGAAAATATTTTGATAGATGAGTTTGATAAGGTTTATTTGATTGATTTTGGCTTGGCTAATAGATTTAATGTAATTGACGAAAATACTATTAGTTCAATTCCAGGTACACCAGGTTTTATTGCTCCCGAACAAGCGATCGCCCCGACTAAAAGTTCCGATCTCTATAGTCTTGGTGTAACTATTATCTGTCTATTAACTCGTAAAAAATCTTCCGAAATAATCGAACTTATTACGCCAGATCAACCCTATAAAATTCAGTTTCAATCTTTAATCTCTGATGCAGATACCGCATTTATTAACTGGCTAGAAAAAATGGTACAACCCCAGGTAAGCAAGCGATTTGTTGATGCAATATCCGCTCTGGAAGCATTACAAGAAATAGATTGGGAATTACGAGAAAATAGGATAGCTACTAGGGAAACATCCAAGAGTGGAAATGTCTCTTTATCGCCTCAGTTATATGGCTTTAGCACTTTGGGAATGGGAATTTTGGGAATAGGTATTGCAACAGGAATCCACGTCACTAGTAGAGTCACAGATAAAACCTTTATTAATGTTACCATTGCTATCATGGGGCTGGTGGTAATATATATTGCTCAGTATGCAGCAGCTACAGTTTTAAAAACTGACCCAGAAGCAAAGACAGAAGCTATGACTTTAGCGATCGCAACTCCTATAACCTTGACTATCGCAGCAGGATTTATCATGGGTAAGGGAGAAGCAGTAGCTATGAGTTTTTCTGCTACTATTGCTCAAACTGCTACCTTAATTTCGATTTTGTGGCAAAAATTAGCCTTAGACAAAGACAATAATGAGTTAAAATTTATCGGTTTGTTACTGGCGATCGCAGTAGGAATGATTCTAGGATTAACAATTACTATTTGAGTAGAAAGAGCAGCGTAATTAGTAATTAACAGATGTTTGATTGGAATATTATCAATAAATCCCAGATAGATTTAATCACCAATAATCCCCTCAGCGTAGCACCAATGATGGATCGCACCGATCGCCATTTTCGGTATCTGATGCGTCAAATCACTCGTAATACTCTCCTTTATACGGAGATGGTAACGACTCAAGCCATTATTCACGGCGATCGCAATAAGCTTTTAGGATTCTCCTCTGAAGAAAAACCCTTAGTATTACAGTTAGGGGGAGATAAACCCAAACAATTAGCAGAATGTAGCCAAATAGCAGAAGATTGGGGTTATGATGCCGTAAATCTCAACATTGGTTGTCCCAGTCCCAGAGTACAAAATGGGAATTTTGGTGCTTGTTTGATGGCGCAACCAGAATTAGTAGCGGATGCTGTCAGCGCAATGCAAAAAGTTGTCACTATTCCCGTCACTGTAAAACATCGTATCGGAATTGATGATCGCGATCGCTATGAAGATATGGCGGAATTTGTCCGTATTGTCGCAGCAACAGGATGTCGTCATTTTATCGTACACGCTCGCAAAGCTTGGTTACAAGGATTAAGCCCCAAAGAAAACCGCAATGTACCACCCCTCAGATATGAAGATGTGTATCGTCTTAAAAGGGACTTTCCCCATCTGTTTATTGAAATTAATGGGGGTATCAAAACTTTAGACCAAGTAACAGAATGTCTAAATTATACCGATGCAGTGATGATCGGTAGGGCTGCTTATGATAATCCTTATCTCTTTGCTACGGTAGATCGAGATATTTACGGAACAATTTATACACCTCCTACTCGTCATCAAGTTGTAGAAGCGATGCTTCCCTATATAGACTATTGGGTGAGTAAGGGAGTCAAGCTCAACACTCTAACTCGACCAATGCTACAACTTTTTACAGGACAACCAGGGACAAAAGCTTGGAAAAGATATATCAGTGAAAATGCTCATCTCCCATCCGCAAATTCTCTAGTAGTTAGCCAAGCTCTTACACAAGTGCCTCAGTGAAAATCCTTAAGAAAATCTTAAATTATCCAGAACCTCATGTTGAGCAATGTTACATTGTTCTTATAGCAAGTACATAAAAGTACAAACTATTTTAGTTAAGTAACTTTTAATATCGCTAGCCACCAAAATAATAGGCTGGTATATAAATAACGCACCTGCAATTATATAAAGCAGGTGCGTATATTATTTGGAAGGGATGAATCAGTTATCAGTCATCAGTAATAAAAATCAATCCTCAATCCCCTAGTCTCCATTACCTCTGACCTGGAGACCTGTAGACCTCTCACCCCATTCCCCCAATCCCCTATAATAATTACTAATTACCTATTACCGCGCTACCTATTACATGGGTGAGAGTTTTCAAACTATAGTAGTTAAAATTGGTACTTCCAGTCTGACCCAAGCTACAGGTCAAATTGCGATCGCAACTATCGCTTCTTTAGTAGAAACCCTAAGTAATCTTCGTTCTCAGGGACATCGTGTAGTCTTAGTTTCTTCTGGCGCAGTGGGAGTAGGTTGTGTAAGACTGAATCTTGCAGAAAGACCGCGTAAAATGGCTCTCAAACAAGCTGTAGCAGCAGTTGGACAAGGCAGACTAATGCGTATCTATGACGACTTATTTAGTAGTTTGGGTCAACCTATAGCTCAAATCTTGCTAACTCGCAGAGAATTGATGGAACGCAATTGCTATGTTAATGCTTCTAATACTTTCAGTGAATTACTAGACCTAGGTGTAATTCCTATTGTCAATGAAAACGATACTATTGCCACAGAGGAATTAAAGTTTGGTGATAATGATACTTTATCTGCTTTGGTAGCTAGTTTGATTCACGCAGATTGGTTATTTTTACTGACAGATGTTGATAAATTGTACTCTGCCGACCCAAGAGTTGAACCCAATGCACAACCTATTGATGTTGTAGCCAAAGAAGAATTTAATCAATTACAAGTTAATGCTGGTGGTAGCGGTTCGAGTTGGGGGACAGGAGGAATGGCGACAAAATTAGCAGCAGCCAGAATTGCTACTAGTTCAGGGGTAACGATGGTTATTACCCAAGGCAAACAACCTCAAAATATTATCAAAATCTTGCAAGGAAAAGCATTAGGAACAAAATTTGAACCCCAATCCCACACCGATAACGCGCGAAAACGTTGGATTGCTTATGGTTTGATTCCGATGGGAAAACTGTATTTAGATTCTGGTGCAGTTCAGGCGATCGCCAAAAATGGTAAATCATTACTACCCGCAGGAATTACCAGAGTAGAAGGAGAGTTTGCTAGTTCCGATGCTGTGCAATTATGCAATGAAAATGGGGAAGAAGTAGCTAGAGGTTTAGTCAACTACAGTCACTTAGAAATCATACATATCAAAGGGATGCGTTCTGATAAGATCAGCTCCATTTTAGGTTACGCAGGTGCAGAAACAGTAGTTCATCGTAATAATTTAGTTGTTAAAGATGTTTTCAGCTAAAAGAATAAAATTTGCTGATTATCGAAGTTGTTAAATTCTTCTTCTGTAATTCCCATTTGCCTTAGAATTTCATGAATAACTTTAATCTTTCACCAAGAATTGTTCCTCTTCAATTTGCCCTAGTTCGCTATAGAAAGGCTTTGGAGTGTTTAGACAGTTCTAAAACCCTGGCGGGGGGACAGCCAGCCTAATCCATATAGGACAAGGGTTTTACGGAATCTTGTAACCAAGTAAAAATACACAATAGTGTTGAATTATGAGTCAATGCCGAAAGGACAACAATTTACAGAATTATTAAATTATTC